>CAJXDJ010000238.1 GCA_913052045.1 uncultured Dehalococcoidia bacterium | reverse complement strand
TAAGTTTTAATATATCGAAAACACATTTATGAAAGCATCGATATTAAAATTCAGATCAGTGACAAAATGTTCAGTGGGCATCCAACACGTCTATAGCCAAAGCTAACATGATCTTTGCTCCAGTCGTCAACGATTTGACACCGATCGATTCATCTGTCCCGTGCATTCTATTCAATAACGGGTCGTCTGATGGGTCCATCCCGTTGAATCCATAAGTCGTGGTTCCTAAAGGACGCAGGAATCTAGAATCTGTAAATCCCGTGGCCACAGAAGGGACCCAATTTAGATCGGTGCGGTTGAGGCTAACTTCAGTGGCTTTCTTCAGACTATGGGCGAACTCGGTATCATAATCAGAACTATTAGGAATGGCCATATAGTCAACATCAATTTCTACCCCATCCATGTCTCCCAACAACCCTTCTAATTCGTCGAGTACATACCGGTCATCTTGATGAGGAAGGGTACGTACGTCACATATAAGGCTTATGGTTTCAGGGATACTGTTAGACTTAATTCCTCCTCTGACCATAGTGGGAGTCAAGGTCATACGCGAAAGTGCTCTTAGCACTGAGGCTAACTGGGGATTTTTTGATTGAAGCCCTTCTATAATCCGATCAATGTTATCAGGGGTAGGCACATCCTCTATAGCTAATGAGGAAAGATACTGAAAAATCACTACCGATGTGTCTTTAGTAGCCTCATAATTTTGGATGCGATTAAGGACACTAGATAATTTATAACTAGCATTTTCTCCGAGCCACGGCGTAGAAGCATGAGCACTAGCACCTTTGATCGTTAGCTGTATCTCCAATCTACCCTTCTCACCTACTCCCATCAAGTAAGTAGTAGTCCCAGCAACGTTTACGTGCGTGCCCCCTCCTTCATTAATTGCCAATGGGCTTTGGATTTTTTCGGGGTGATTCTCGACAAGCCAACCCAATCCGTATCGACCTCCACTCTCCTCGTCAGCACCAGAAACCAACACTAAGTTATCGGAAAGTTTCAGCCCATTTCTCCTGAGAATAGCCATAGAAAGCATCTGCGACGCCAAAAGCCCTTTGCAATCATAGGTTCCCCTTCCATAAACTCTCCCGTTGTCCATTTCCGCTCCAAACGGGTTGTAATTCCATTTCCCAGCATCTTCCACTGGCACAACATCCAAGTGTGATACCAGAAGCAATTTGTTCTTTTCCGATTCCCCTGGGATATTTGCGATTAAATTCCCTCTGCCAGGGGCCGACTCAACAACTTCGGTCTCAATACCCTCATTGTCTAGCCATTGCTTAGCTATATCAGCGACATTACTTTCGTTTCCAGTCGGCATTTGGCCTGTATTTACCGACTCAATCTTGACTAATTCTTTGTGTAAGCTCAGTAGCTCACTTGCAGATTGATCTACCTGTCTTAATAAACTATCTAAATCCACCATGTTCCTTCTCCTTGAGATTAACTCTTGTATAAACTATATAATTTCTCTAATCATTAGCCAACGTTAGTAATCTGTTCTCCAGATCGAAACACCTTCCAATTCCGTTGGTTGTAAACGGTCACAGTACCTGGCCCCATAACTTTCCAAGAACTCCCATTACCCACACACGAGGTTTTACCATCTATCCCAACGATGATAATGTCTTCAAGTCCAGCATTTACGATTTCCCGTGAAATCAGGTCCGGATCATCATTTTCATGGTGCGGCAAAATAGCCATTCCTGAGATCACACCTAGGCCCTTGATCCATGTTTTATCGATAGGATTTCTCATATATGACCCCAAAACCATCGCTCCTGCACTCGATCCAAGTAAGACATTGCCATCCCTCAGCCAATTCCAAACCTTATCTATGAATATAGTGTCTTTCAAGGTTTGAAGAAGGTAAAGCGGGTTTCCCCCAACTATATACAGGTGTGTCGCCCACATTAATTTGTCGGCCTGTGACGGATCATTTGCTTGTGTTCTGCTATATATATTGATGCAGTCTGACTCAAACCCCAGAGTTTCGAAGTAATGTTTAGCATTACTAA
>CAJXDJ010000237.1 GCA_913052045.1 uncultured Dehalococcoidia bacterium | reverse complement strand
TGTCACCAAGGATTGCGTGTGTATGTGCCGGTCTAAAATTGATCTAATTGTGGTGTGATTTCGTGGTTGGTCTACGCTGCAGACCAAAATATCGTCGATAGAATCGGGATCTATTAGCGATAGGCCTGCCTTAACGGATGAAGCTTTTCCAGTGTGGTACAAGGGATTATAGACTATTTCAACCCTGGACATTGAAAGCATTCGGGTTTTAAGCTTTTCGTGTTGGAAGCCAGTCACCACTACAATGAATCCTACTCCAGCATTTCGTAGACTTTCGACGTGATAGTCTATAAGTGTGGTGTTTCCCCAGGGAAGCAGAGCTTTGGATGTTGTTCCCATTCGGGTTGATAATCCGGCGGCTAAGAGGAGTGCCGCGATTTTTGCCAATTTTGTTCCTTTGTCTGAGATTCGATTCTTTCAATTAGGCTTTCTTTCATCTTCATTGAGCTTCCAGTTCCCCCACGCCTTATCATAATAATTTCTGACATTATACTGATGGCGATTTCTTCTGGGGTTACAGCCCCTACGTTTAAACCTATTGGGGCATGAATTTTCTCTAATGTTTGTTTGGAGTAGCCCTTATATATGAGGTTTTTGAATATCAACAGTGTCTTTCTGACACTGCCCATAAGACCTACATACCGTGCGGGAGTCTGAATCGCTGATTCCAGAGCAGAGTCGTCTTGGCGGTGCCCTCGTGTTGCGATAACAATGTGGGAGTTTTTGTTTATGGGCACATTACTCAGGGCGTGACTAAATTCAGATACTACTATGCCTTTAGCCAGAGGAAACCGATTGTGATTAGCATATTCTGTTCTGTCGTCGACAATATATACATCCATGCCTAGAGGAATAGCCGAGTCATAAATTGCTTTGCCTACGTGCCCTCCACCCATAACAATCAAAGTTGGTGGGGTTGTGTACCCCTCAATAAATATATCGAGTCCATTTTTTTGTGATATATACTTGTTATCCCCAAAGTTGGATAAGTCTGGTATTAGTTCTAGCATCGACAAATCTAGCTCTTTGGTTCCCAGAGTTCCGGTGCTGGAACCATCTTCTCTTAGTAGCATCTGCTTTCCCAAATCTGACGGATCTGTGGAGTTGATTATAGTAGCAATCCCTAAGATTGGGCCTCCCTCATATGCGTTTAAGGTTTCCTTTAGTGAAGGTAAGTTTCGAGATTCTAACGGGTGGAGGAAGAAATACATGGTACCGCCACATACCAGGCCCTCCTTTGCTGCTATATCCTCGTTAAGGTAATACTTTTTGAACTGGGCGGCTTCAGATCTTTTTATGATTTCTTTGGCTGCGAACCAAATATCACCCTCGACGCACCCTCCACCTAGAGTGCCAATTGAGGTACCGTCAGATCGGATTAGAAGTTTGGCACCGGTTTTTTGGGGTGTAGACCCCTTAGTCTTGACCACAGTTGCTAGTACACAGGAATTCGATTCGGAAAGTTCAGCGATCGCTCCCTTAAATATTTCTTTCATGACTGTATTATACCTGACCTTTTTGTTTAGTACTAAAGGTGTGCTCCGTGAATTACTTTGAAGAGCATGGTGTTAATTCCTAGAGTCTTTCCGCTAGGAGAGCGCCAATTTCCTCTAGTTGTTGAAAAGTCGAATTCGGAAGTAAACTGCGATCTGTTATCCGTATCAATTTATCTCCCTTTCGGAAAACAATTCCCAGTCCTTGTTTAACTCCCCTGAAATCTTGCCGTACCTCCGCGTCCCCTATAGGATTGGCCACCTCCACATTTTGTAAAGGTTGCATTGTAGTTCCTGCTGGGCCTATGTCCATATTGGCAAACTGATCGATGGCTTCATCTGCACTGTCGACGATTTCCGCGTAGTGCTCTTTGGATGCTCCGCCATTTGTATAATCGGTGACCATGATTTGTATAAGCGTATATCCGTCCTCTGTAGATAGCTGGTTCATGAACCAGCTATCTACAGAGGATAGTTGATCAGGATCGTGTCTCAGCACGTGTTTGTAATTGGTAATATCCGCATTGATGGGTTTTGTCTGGCC
>CAJXDJ010000236.1 GCA_913052045.1 uncultured Dehalococcoidia bacterium | reverse complement strand
AGCAAAGTAGACTTCCCAGCGTTAGGCATCCCAACTATTCCTACGTCAGCCAGTATCTTAAGCTCGAGCTCCAAATCCATTTCGGTTCCATTTACCCCTGATTCTGACAATAGTGGTGCTCTATTTGTTGATGTAGCAAATCTCTTATTTCCTTTACCTCCCTTTCCCCCATCAATCAGTTTTTTGGGTATCTCATCAACAATGTCTAGTACAAGCGTCTTTTCTGATTCTATAGATAAATTCCAAACAGATGTTCCTAGTGGGACCTTTATGAATATGTTTCGCCCCTTTGCCCCGTGTCTATTATTTCCACCTCCAACTCCTCCATTACCTGCTACAAACTTCCTCTGGTATTTCATACTTAGAAGAGTATTTATAGAAGAATCGCCTACAAAATAGACATCTCCCCCATTTCCTCCATCACCACCATCTGGACCACCCTTAGGTATGAATTTTTCCCGTCTAAACCTCACACTTCCGTTTCCACCATTACCACTGATTATATTTATTCTTACTAGATCTATCATTTCTAAAGTCTATATAATCATAATAATAACAAAGTTAATATGGTTGAAAAGGTAGGTTTTAATATTAAAACATAGAAAATTATATATGGGAAAGTAGTTGATAACTTTATAGTAATATCAATCTGTGCTGTCTGAACTAATCTAACAGCCTTGGGTTAGTCGAACTTTAAACCAAATATCCACGTGTTATGATTGGTGTTATGAACTTTGAGTGACGGAGTAACTGCTTATATGTGGGTCAGACTGGTTCTAATGTGATTGAGATCATTTTGCAGTGCTATGTCGTGAGTAAGACCATTAGAAACAGTCTTGATGCCGTGAAGGACAGTTGAATGATTCCTATCACCCATTATACGCCCGATATTTGTTACGGGTATTCCCGCATCGTTCTTGAGAAGATACATTGATAAGTGACGTGCCCTAACGAATTCTCTCCGACGGCTCCCGCTAATCAGGTCTTTTTCAGCGACGTCTAGCGCATTGCACACGCATTTGAATATTGCTTCTTTGGTAATGAAGGGAGCCGATAGTTTGGGAATCAAGCTTTTGAGAGATTCTATGACCAGATTTATGTCTGGTGGAAGGTCCAGGGCGCGGGCAGTGCTAATTACCCTATTTAGGGCTCCTTCCAGGTCACGTATACTGCCCTCAACTTGATCGGCGATAACTGTCAAGGCGTCGGATCCGATTGTCCAGCGTTGTTTCTTTACCCTGCTTTCCAATATAGCCAGACGCGTATCGAAATCAGGGGGGGTTATATTCGCTACTAGGCCCCATGAAAATCGGGAACGCAACCTATCATCTATACTATGCATACGATTAGGTATCGTGTCAGAAGCGATAACTATTTTCTTGTCTCCAGTATGTAATTCGTTAAATGTATGAAAGAACCCTTCTCGGGTCTTTTCCTTTCCGGCTATGAATTGAATATCATCGATTAGAAATACGTCCACACTACGATATCTTTCGCGGAAAGCACTGGTGGTATTGGTTTTAATAGCTCCTATGAAGTCATTGGTAAATTGTTCCGCCGTAACATAGAGATAATCAATTTTGAGGTCACGACAAGACTTTGCGATTGCCTGAAGGAGGTGTGTTTTACCTAGACCTGGGCCAGAGCATATAAGCAAGGGATTGAACGTTGTTTCCTTGTTGGTTACAACATTCCGTGCGGAAGAATAAGCTAATTTATTAGATTCACCAACAACAAAAGATTCGAAATCATACTTTGGATTAGGAAGATGTTGCTTAAACAGCGGCATGGCACTTATTTTATTTGGCTGAGTTAGTGTGGAGACATGTCGAACCTGTCCGACCTGAAAAGAGACATCGGTCACCGAAGGGGCGATTTTCTTAATGGCTTGTAATATAAGTGTTCGAAGCCGCGTGCCAAGCCACTCAGCTGTGAAGCTCGTCGGGACCTGAACGATGAGTGATTGAGATTCGAATTTACTCCCAACAGTATTCTTGATCCAGGTCTCATAGATGGAACGAGTAAGTTTGATTTGTAATTGTCCTTGAATCGCCTTCCACAATTCGTCAGGAGGTGGCAAAGGAGGG
>CAJXDJ010000235.1 GCA_913052045.1 uncultured Dehalococcoidia bacterium | reverse complement strand
GGTTATTTAGAAGCCATCTGTCGCCGCAGATTTGCGGTCTCTTCCAAGCTTACAATTTGGTTTTCTCCCAGTACTACCCCATAGATAGTCCTAGCACTATCTTCCGAAACCAATCCGCTTTGAACGTCGGATACAACGCGTTCCGGATCTCTGTGCAAAGGATTGCCATATCCAGCTCCTCCCATGGATCTCATTTCAATTATGTCATTTACTCCAACCTCAAAAAAAGTGTTTGCTCCTAAAGTATCAATTGACCCGTTCTTCCGCGTGATTGTTACTTGAGTTGGCTTAGGATCCCTCCCACCAAATATTCCTGAAGGAACTGCATGGGGCTTTGTACCAGATCCAAAGGAAACAGCCGTCACGCTGGGGGTTAGGTGTTCAACCCGGTAAACGTGTCCTGGACCACCGCGAAATTCGCCGGCACCAGCCGTATCGATTTCCTGCTCATAATGGTGAATGCGGACTGGGTGATCCAACTCTGTAATCTCAGGGTCAGGGGTGCGCCCCATTCCCATTTCCTGCGCAGGTCCACCAAGTTCCCAACCGTCATACCCTAAAGTTCCACCAGAAGGAGTTGCCCTGAAGAAAAAATCTAGATTGACAGAATACTTCTTATTCTCGGGATGGATGTAGGTAATCATTGGAAAAACCAATTTTGCGCTGGGTGCCGCTATTTTTTCAGGAACCACTGGTGCCAGGGCTAGTTGTACAGCTTCCTGCACTGCTTCTGCCATATTACATGTAGCTAGCACACTAGAATGCGGGAAAACTGGGTTTACGCATGTTCCCGGCGGGTTAATAAAGTTTATAGGCCTTAAAGATCCGCCATTACTCTCTTCATGTTCAAGAATCCAGAAAAGAGTTAAAGCAGCCATAGACCTTGTAAATGTATCCGTCGAATTCATGTACCGAGGACTCGTTGGATCACTATCACCAAAATCAAACATTATTTCATCATTATCGACAGTAACTTTGACCCTTATAGTTAACGGTCTATCAGTAGCTACATCATCATCAATTGCTTTTTGTCCTTCGTATACACCATTCGGAATATTTTTGATCCTCTCACGCATTCCCGCCTCAGATGCGTCAAGGTAGGCGTTTATATGTGAGTGTGTTTTATCAGGGCCGTAACGATTTAGGAGTTCTTTAACACCTTTTTCGCCAACATTAGTACCGCCTACCTCACACATGATATCGCCTCTTACGATGTCAGGTACCTTTACTTGGGAAAGTATCAAATCAAGAATTTCCTCTTGCAAAACTCCCTGTTTGTATAATTTGGTAGGGGGTACTACGACACCCTCGTCCCAGATGGTTTCCCCATTTGGGTCATAACCGGCAACTCCGGCACCACCTATGTCGGCCATGTGACCTTTACAGGCAACCCAAAAATGAATTTTATCTTCCCAGAATACGGGTTTCACTACGTTCATATCTGGTAGATGTGAATTGCCCTTATTCGGATGATTTACAATTATCGTATCACCATCCATCAAATTGCCATGGTATTTTTCGATGATAGGAGGAACTATATATGGAAGTGCACACGCAAAACCTGGGAAGTACCTACTTTGTGCCAGTAACCGACCATTCGCATCCATGATACCAGTAACGAAATCCCTAGCCTCGGCAAATATTCCGGAGCGAGAGGTCATCATTAAAGTTTGAGCCATCTCCTCAGCAATACTGTCAAGTCTATTTGGTATTATTGAAACTAATACAGGATCAATTTCTAGATCTCCCATCATAGTATCGGGCATCTTTAATTCTCCTTATTTAACAGCTTTTCTAAAGTGTCACTCAAGCTCGATGATTTTGGGTGAAGCAAATAACTACCCAGCTTATCCACTTCTAGCTGCCAATTATTCTTTATTAAGATGGTCGTGGTTGGTACTTCGATGATTGACGGTCCAGACACAATATTTCCTGCTAACAATTTATCACCGTCATATACAGAAATACTAGTTTCAGAGTTATCAAACCAAACCTTTCTTTGATCCTTTTTTGCAGATGTTATATCAGATGTCCCAAGGTCAATAGATTTGAAAGAAGGGGCATCTGTCGTTCCAATCGCCAGATCACGTGTCCTCAATGAGAATGGATATCTGGGTAAATGGGATAAAACCATCTAAAAA
>CAJXDJ010000234.1 GCA_913052045.1 uncultured Dehalococcoidia bacterium | reverse complement strand
ACACTCGGATGATTGAATTAGATGGGACCAGGAATAAATCCAACATAGGTGCAAACTCTATTTTGGGGGTATCGCTAGCAGTTGCTTGTGCGGCAGCGAGTTCCAAGAAAGAACCGTTGTACAGATACCTAGGATTTGAGGATAACTTAACTCTGCCTGTCCCAATGTTAAACATCCTTAATGGGGGTGCACATGCTCGTAATTCAACCGATATCCAGGAATTTATGATTTTGCCGGTGGGATTTCATACTTTTGGTGAGGCGTTGAGAGCGGGAGTAGAAATTTACCAAACGCTAAAGGCTATTATCTTGGACAAAGGATTTGGAACCAATGTTGGTGATGAAGGAGGGTTCGCTCCAGAGGTTACTTCAAATAGATTGGCCTTAGAAATGGTTTACCAAGCTATAGAGAAGTCAGGTTACCAACCCGGTATAGAAGTTTTTGTGGGCCTTGACGTCGCGGCTTCAGAGATATATTCCAATGGTAGATATAATTTAGATAGGGATGACATATCTCTTGATAGTCGGTCTCTACTAGAATTTTACAAAGGCTGGGTAAGGGAGTTTCACGTTTTGAGCATAGAGGATGGGTTGGATGAAGACGATTGGAAGGGATGGGATGATCTGACGAGACAATTGGGAGATCGGGTTCAAATTGTTGGTGATGATCTGTTTACCACAAATCTAGAAAGATTAAAAAAGGGGATAGAGCGTCGGTCTGCTAACGCGATATTGTTGAAATTGAACCAGATTGGAACTTTATCTGAAACTTTGGCTGCGTTCAGAGAGGCTAAGAAGGCGGAATGGGGGACGATTATAAGCCATCGTTCTGGGGAAACCGAGGATACGATTATAGCTGACCTGTCGGTTGCACTAGGTGCGGGCCAGATCAAAACTGGTGCTCCCTGCAGATCTGAACGTGTTGCCAAATACAATAGATTGTTGTGTATAGAAAAAGAACTCGGGAATAGGGCTAAATATGCTGGATGGGATGCATTCAAACATATTATCAACCCTTAACTCGCGTCAGACTAACCTGCGGAAAAAGGGAGAGGACCAATGACTGTAAAAGTAGGGATTAATGGATTCGGGAGAATTGGCAGGCTGGTTTTGAGGGCAATTAAGGAACGTTACCCAAATAAGCTTCAGGTAACAGCGATTAATGATCTAGCTGACTCGAAGACCAATGCTTATTTGCTGAAATACGATTCCAACTATGGAGTTTTTCCTGGGATCATTGATGTGGATCAGGCATCTTTATTTGTTGAAGGGCAAGAGATTAAAGTTTTTTCTGAAAGGGATCCTGGCAATATACCTTGGAAACGGGCAGGTGTTGAATTAGTTATAGAAAGTACTGGTATTTTCACCGAAGCCTTGAAAGCTGAGGGTCACCTATCGGGAGGTGCTAAGAAAGTAATTATTTCAGCTCCAGCTAGCGGAGAAGATATCACGATAGTACTCGGAGTTAACGAAGGCGAATATGATAGTCAAGCGCATAAAATAATATCTAATGCCTCATGTACTACTAATTGCTTTGCCCTGATGGTGAAAGTGTTGAATGATACTTTTGGGATTAAACATGGATTGATGTCTACTATTCATGCCTATACCAACGATCAGAAGATTTTAGACCAGAATCATAGCGACCTTAGAAGGGCAAGAGCAGCAGGTATCAATATTATTCCGACAAGCACTGGTGCAGCTAAAGCCGTTGGGTTAGTACTCCCTGAGTTGAAAGGCAGATTACATGGGGTCGCTTTTCGGGTTCCTACATCGACTGGATCAGCTACTGATTTCACTGCAATCATAGATGGTACTGCTTCAGTTGATGAGGTTAATCATGCTTTTCAACAATCCGCTTCTATTGGCCCTTTGGTAGGGTTGCTTAGATATACAGAAGACCAGATAGTTAGTAGTGACATAAAGGCCGATCCTCATAGTTGTATATTTGATGCGTCTTCTACTATGGTAATGGAAGGGAATATGGTAAAAATTCTAGGCTGGTATGACAACGAGTGGGGTTACTCCTGCAGGACGGCTGACTTGGCGGCATTTATGGCTGATAAGGGAATATAACCCTAACCAGCTAAGCATAACAAAGACTAATTCTACTATAGTGAGAGATATTAGTTGATACAAGTAAATTGTGTC
>CAJXDJ010000233.1 GCA_913052045.1 uncultured Dehalococcoidia bacterium | reverse complement strand
TACCACCTAAAGACAACGTGGCTATCAACATCCTCAGCGAGGCCCTATTTAACTCTGGTTATAACATTAGGCACACCCTTACAGTACTTTTCAATTCAGAGTTTTTCAAGAATATCAAAGTCTGGCATGCGAAAGTTAAAAGTCCAGCTGAACTCGTAGCAAGCACTATGAGATTGATAGATTTCCATCGTTCTCCCAGGCCTGGCATAGGCGTAATAGGACTGGAACCCGGTTACCAAGGCCAAGCCCTCCTGGATCCCCCAAGTGTTGAAGGATGGCATACCGGAAAGGAATGGATTGACAGCGGCTCACTACTCCGAAGGATTAACTTTGTAGCAGACAGATTTGGTGACATATCAAACCCGGGGGTTAGGCGAATAGTAGATAGAATTTCGAAAATCAAAGACTTATCCGCAGAGGAATTGGTTGATAACTGTGTGGAATTAGTTGGTCCAATACGGTTAGAGGAAAGTACGAGAAGAGAACTGATCGAGCACGTTCAGGGAAAGGACAGTGGGGTGGATATTTTAGCGAAATCTTCGAATACGACAGCAGATAGAAACAGCACTATCTGCGAAATGCTTCAATTAGTAGCTTCTACCCGAGAATATCAATTCTGTTAATTCACTGTTGAACTCAGAAAACCGGAGGACTACACATGCAAACTATCCTGACTAAGGGACGCGTATATAACTACAGTCACTGTGTAGGCAACAACGCTACCTCTGGAACTGGTTTCCACTATCCAAACGGCATAGTCCGGGGGACGGATGACGTGGTCTATGTTTGCAACCAGCCCGACGAGCTTCAGCCTGTGCCCCATATCTCAAAGGTGTCAGTAGGAAAGACATGGCATGACGAAGAACATATTCAAGACATCGGAGGATTGGGCCAAGAAGATGGGAACTTTATTTGGCCCGCTTCAGTTACATTGGATGATGAAGGTCACCTTTACGTCGCAGACGAATGGCTAAACAGAATAAGCGTTTTTAATAATGAGGGTCAGTTCTTGTATAAATGGGGCGCGAGTGGTTCCCAAGAAGGACAACTTCAAGGGCCTAGTGGCCTTGCAATCGATAGCAACGGACATGTTTTCGTTACAGAAAACCTAAACCATAGAGTTTCAGTTTTCGACAAAAAGGGTAAATTCCTAAACACATGGGGGGGATTAGGAACGGAACACGGTTCACTAAATCATCCTTGGGGAATAACAATTGACAACAATGACCACGTTTATGTCGCTGATTGGCGCAACGACCGAGTCGAAAAATATTCCGCACTGGGTGACTATCTTCAAACATTTGGTAAAACCCCTATAACACTTTCAAGGCCCAGCAGCGTTGCGGTTGATTCAGGGGGAGACGTATACGTAGCAGACTGGGGAAACAATAAGATCGAGATTTTTGATGCTAACGGCGACTCAATAACTAGTTTTTTAGGAAACGCGGAACGTCTTTCCAAATGGGGAGAAGCCAGGGTTATTTCAAATCCTGACGCCGTAAAAGCCCGTATGAGAGTACCAAGCCACGAGCCAGAATGGAAATTCTACAGGCCAACTGGTGTTGCCACCGGTTCAGATGGACGTATAATGGTCACTGAAAGCCAGCGAATGCGAATTCAAATCTATCAAAAAGAAAGCAATTGGGAACTTCCTCAATTCAACCTTTGATCCATTCAATGGATTATCAGTAGTACCCTACTGATGTCCGAGCGAATCGGATTCTGGTTATCCATATGTTTTACAAAATCAGCAACGGGCACAAGTTACCTCACGATCCTTTCAAAAGTTTGATTGTCCCTCGCCCTATTGGCTGGGTCTCCTCTGTAGACCCTTGGAACGGGGTAAATCTAGCACCATTTAGTTTTTTTAATGCAGTATCGAGTGATCCACCAATGGTTGTGCTGGGGATAAATGGACTCCATGTCGAAGGTGGAGATAAGGACACCCTATCAAACATTAAACAAACCAAAGATTTTGTCGTTAACATCGCAACATGGGAACTTCGTCACCAGATGAACCAAACCTCAGCCAGTCTCCCCCGAGATGTAGACGAATTGGCCACTTCAAACTTGCGCGCGAAGCCATCATGTCTGATCAAATCTCCTTGGGTAGAAAATTCTCCAGTCAACATGGAGTGTATTTTGCACAAAATAATCTACCTGCCATCATCCGATAAATTTTCAAAAAACGTTTGT
>CAJXDJ010000232.1 GCA_913052045.1 uncultured Dehalococcoidia bacterium | reverse complement strand
AACCCATTCCAGCTCCGTACACGATAAATGCTGCGATAGAAGCCCTTGGAGAACCGTCGGTAAAAGTTATTCCTGTGACAGATAAGAATATAGGGAGGGTGCAACTTAGCGAGGCTATTCCGTAGCTTAATCCGAAAACGAAATAACCCTTGGTAGTGATCTCCGTAGGGTCTCCAAGTTTTGAAGCAACATTTGCAGCAATCCGTGAATATATGGATCCACCGGTGATTAGCCAAGCTCCCATGAAAGTCAAGATGATTCCAATACCAAGCCCCAACCATGGTATATACCCTATTATCGATCGTATTCCTAATGCGATCACTATGCCTACAGTACCAAATAAAACAATAAATCCGCTGGTAACTATCACGCCTATCAGAAGTGCTTTTCCCAGATGCGACAGGGGATTAATGTTTTCAACGGATTCCCCTGACCCTAAGTAAAGGCCGAGATAGGCTGGGAGCATGGCGAATCCGCATGGGTTTACTGTCGAGACCATTCCGGCTGCAAAAGCAAAGCCAAGAGGAGCTAGAAGGCCTATATTCCCGAGAAAGAGTGCTGATTTTGATGACAGACCCGCTATGAAACCGTTCACTCCACCCGTAAGGTCTCCGTCGTGTGTCCCAAGGGCTGTTATAAAAGTTATTATCAAAAAAAATATTGATATGAGAGTAGAAAACAATATACGATTTGCTTTTGCAACATGAAAAGAAGAAAGACTTTGGCCTGTTTCGTTACACTTTTGGCTCATGTAGAACTCCATGCAACTTGGTGTGTTGGTTCGTCGATCAGGAACATTGAGGTCCGTACATAACGGATTCTAATTTGGTAAGCCATTGCAGAGAAAGTGTATCCGTTGAGACTAGAAATGTCTGCTTCTTGCTTTAGAGGCGTTTCATGGGCACCAGTAGGGAGCCTATTGTTACCACCGTTAAGATTGTCGTTGTATATATAAAGACGGCGTCCATACCAAAAGTTTGACGTAGCTGTCCGGCCAGAATTGGAGATAAGGCACCTAGGAGACTTCCCCCAGTGAACATTAGGGCTACTCCGGATGATTCCGTTCCCCTTTTCGTTGCATCTATCGCTGCTGCCATCATGATTGGATTAACTGAGTAGAGGAATATTCCTGTGCAAGCAAGAATTAAGGTAAACCCAACGCCGGAATCAAAATATAGTAGACATCCGCTTAATATGGTCAATGCTGACATGCTGAAAAATATGACACCTCTACGATTAAACTTATCAGAAGCCCATCCCATTAAGGGCGATGAAACAATTCCCAGCAAAGTTAACAAGGATATGTGAAATCCTATATTGGCATCTGAAAAGTTCAAATCCTCTGACATATAAATGACCAAGAATATGGTTAGGGCACTATGGACCATAGATCTTACCCCTGATAAGGCCACCATCCCCAACACGGTTGAATTAGTCAGCATAGCCTTAGCTGACAGAATGTACGTGGAAAAATTTGGTATATTCCTGCCTACTCCTTCGATCTTTCTAAAAGCAAAAAATACGGATAGGGCAGCTACTAATGCTGGTATAACCATAATCAACGCTAATGTTTGCCATTTGAGTCCAACCCACTCGAATCCCCAGAAAGCAAACCCGCCCAGTAACAAACCTGTAATCATGGGGGCTGTACTGTCTCCAACTGAACCGCCAACTCGGTGGACAGCAAATGCAGTAGCTTTTCGGTTCGGGTAGGCTGATGCGAGAGTTCCGAATGCAGGAGCGTGCCAAAATGAAGCCCCGCATCCCACGATAGTTACTCCTATCAAAAGCAGCCAGTAATTTGGTGTGATGCCGATTAAGAAATAGCCTATGGCAACACATGAAAGACTTGTGGTAAGCATGAGTCCCACATGGGTACGCCAAATGTCCGATATAATTCCTGCTGGGATATTTATTAAGGTCTCGGGTCATTCGTGGTCGTGAATTGTGATACTTTTGTGAGTGATTCGTGACTCCGTGACGAATCTTGAGAGCAATTTTATGCTCTTCACCGGAAGTTCGGGAGCTCTCCCGGGTCTTCTCCCAAGGATTCTGTTGTATTTCACCAATGAGACTTCACCACAGGACCGGTATATCGCTAAAGGCCGCTTGGAGAAAGGTTCTAGGTAAAAAGAGAAGTAGATTCGGATACGAGAACATGTCCGACTTATCTGAGTTCGGGATGGCAACAGTGTGCGGCCAGGGATACTCGCCT
>CAJXDJ010000231.1 GCA_913052045.1 uncultured Dehalococcoidia bacterium | reverse complement strand
GTTAGAGTTGCTAATGATAGTCACAATTAATGGTGTTTTAGCTAGCCGGTGCGCCCACACCGTTGCGGTGGTTGTATTCCTGATTACGGCCTCGATTTCGGGCGCTCTGCACGCGGAACAATCCAACACGGACTGCGCTTCTGTTTCCGATACAAATTGGGGAGGAGTCAATCGCCACACTCTCTGTGTAGGAACAGACCGAGATGGTAACGTCTTGGTAACGGCCGAGGAAGAAGCAGCCAAGGACGAAAAGAAACGTTGTGAAGAAGTAAATAAGATAAAGAGAGACATATTGGGTAGACAACAAAATAAAAAATTGGATGATCTTAATATACGAAAGAAAAACGTCGACAAGTGGATTGATGAAATGGTTGAGAAACGCGAGAGCCAACAGAAAGAGGTTGCGGAATGCCCGTATGACATGGTTCCTGATATTGAAACTTTGCCCGACGCTATCTGTTCAATAATAGGTGCAGTGGATACCCCTATAGGGCAATTATGTGCCTGCATACTTCAAAACGATAGATTGAAGGAGATTGACAAGAAGCTGGAGAGCTGGAAACGGGCGCGCGACCGAATTCAGAATGAAATCGAAGAAAAAGAAGCCTGTCTTGCAGATCCGAACCTTTGCCATTCGGCGGGTATGTTTATTGATTGCGATAAAGAGCAGTCGAGAGAAAGTGAACCTAATTCCTAGCTACTAACCTTGAAAATTACCGATAAAATCAGTCTGACAGCTGTAAATCGATTGAAGATCTATTTTTTGCTATCGGCGGTTCTACTTTTGTTCAGCTACAGCACACAAATTTTTTCCAGTGAAACGACCCCTCTAACAACTATTGAAGGAATTCCGTTTATGCTGTCAATTGATGGAGCTGGGGTCACCGCCGTATTTGAAGGAGAACAGGGACGGCCTACCCCATTCACAGCGCGACGCTATGTTCGGGCAAGTCCAATCGAGAAAAGCATTCGATCGTTAACATTTTATTTTGACGGTGACCCACAGGGTTATCCCTTCAAGCTGGATAAAGATCAGCCGAGTCCTAATAATCACTGGCTTTTAAATGTATTTGCAGTTAAGGGATTCGTGATCCTCCCACAACAAACAGAGTCTGAGCACCTTTTGGTTAGGCTTGAGGATCTTAAACCGTACTTACTTGGCAAGCGGACTAATCCAGGCAAAAAAATCGTAGGTCTAAGCAATCAATTAATCACGGATAGTGACTCAGCAAATATTCAATCCGTACCTTATACCCTGGAGCTGTACGTTGACGGTGCTACCGCAGTTTTCCGAGGTTCGGCAACGAGCGACTATCCGCTAGAATTTGGTACTGATGGACTCTCATTTATATTCCCGAATAGCCTCGACGAATTTGTATTTCGTCCGCAGAATATTATCTACGGATCAGACTGGGAATTCGATGTAATCTCGCCCGATGGCCGACATATTCTACTTATGCAAGGCCATTACGGTCCGTACCATATTGTTTCGGTGGATCATCTTCGCGGGTACTTGCTCGGACATCTAGGCCCAGATTATGAGATTAACTGGAATTTTCCGGGCTCCACTACCAGCACTGTACTGTCTGATGGGGGTTGGTTGTCCACTCACCTTGTTGTTTTCTATGCAACATGTTGTGGGACAACCGAGCGTTTAGTTTATGAACTGGGAAATAGTCAGGGACCAGTACTATATAACGTTGACAACTGAAGCTTGCTCTTTATATGGATCAAGTAACAAGCTATTTGAAAAAAATGTATATTCTTTTCATAGATCACAGGGTGTAACATCTAGCTTGTTACTAGAGGTCGGGGGATCAATGGCTTGCACTAAATGTGAGATTTGCCCAGAAGGCGACTTTCAGTCACCTCAAGAGGATATAGATTTGGAAACGGAACTTAAAGGCCACTCTGAGCTTCGCCCAATTCCAATTCCTGAAGGTTGGCCTCGATGGGGGCTAGAGGAGTTCTTCTTCCAGTGTACTGAATGCGGGCAACAATGGTATCACGCACATTCTGACTTCCCCTTTAAAGGAATGTGGGCAAAAGTCAACCAATCCTAAGCTTCAACTATTTTCAGCTAACTTTTGATTAGGTTGTGCCGGGCGTAGAACGTAAATATAGCAATGTGCTACATATGTGCTACAACTGGGCAAGTGATATACAACCCAAATAATTATGTACTTAATAATTAATTACTATTGATTTACTATGTAAGTCATTGAT
>CAJXDJ010000230.1 GCA_913052045.1 uncultured Dehalococcoidia bacterium | reverse complement strand
TAGACTTCGGGCAAGACCCCCAAACAGCCCTTGATACAAGACGGTTCAATGTTAATCTAGACGACAGTGTAACTCTAGAACAAGACATACCATTAGACATAATTCGCGGCCTGAAAAAAATGGGCCACAATGTTACCGATGACAGCGGTGGATCAGGGGTTTTCTATGGTGGTGGCCAGATTATAGAACGAGACCCTGACACAGGAGTTCTAACCGCGGGTTCAGAACCTCGAAAAGATGGTTGTGCTATCGGTTGGTAATTTTTTCAGGAGGAACGTTATGGGACTAAACAATAAAATAGCATTAGTGATCGGGGCAGACGAAATGCCAGGGAGTTCCATAGCTATAGAACTAGCTAGAGCAGGAGCCAAAGTAGTTGTTGAAGGGTCCGCAGGTGTACAAGAAAAGGTGCTGCGAACCGTTGAGAAATTCGGTGGAGATGCACTGCCAATCCGTGGAGATATGTCGATAGAAACCGACGTGAGACATGTTGTAGATAATATCGAAGCGATATTGGGTGAGGTCGATATAGTAGTCAACGTATACCCTACAAGAAGTGTTGACAGATTGATAGAAGAAACTTCATACGACCAATGGGATCAAACACACGGGAACAAAATAAGAGCGACATTCCTTTGTTGCAAAGCACTGATCCCAAGCATGAAACGCAGAGGATATGGACAAATTATTTCCATCGGATCATCACAATTGGTGGGGCAAAACTCTGGCCAAACGGCCATAACCGCGTCAGAATATGGCATCATCGGGCTAAATAACGCCCTAGCAAAAGAACTCGCTGGAACAGGAATTCAAGTCTTGTACATGTCACCAATAGACCACATAGCATATACTCAGAAGGAACCCTTTTGTATCTCTGCCAACGGCCCTGATTCGTTTGCGAAAAGCGTAGTATTAAGTACAGAACAGAACCTTATTGGATAGGTATTCGTTATTTCGTTAAATGAAATGGATAGTCCGTATAATGTCTGCCTATATCAACAATTAAAGCGCACGAAAGATTTCAGCATTTCACGGAAAATCGGTCATGCTAACGCGATCCCATATGCAACTGAGTTTAGGAGGGGCATTTGAACAAAAAGAAAATTCTTTGTGGATTCGGCGTCCACGTAGACGCAGTGGCCGGGTGGTTGGGCTCATACGGCGGGGAAGATTCCCCAAGTGATATTTCAAGAGGCTTATTTGCGGGAGAAGTGGGAATACCTAGATTGGTAAACTTCTTTGATAAGCTGGACATAAAGACCACGTGGTTTTTCCCGGGACACTCCATAGAGTCGTTCCCAACAGAAACCAAACTGGTCATACAAGGTGGTCATGAGATTGGATTACACGGATATTCCCATGAAAATCCACTGTCTATGACACCGGACCAAGAGGAAGCAGTACTCCAACGCAGCATAGAGTTGATTACCCATGTCTGGGGCAAACCACCTTCAGGATATGTAGCCCCCTGGTGGGAATTTAGTCATACTACCGCGGAACTTCTCATTAAACACGGAATTAAGTACGACAATAGCCTGATGCACAAAGATTTTGAATGTTATTTCGTACGGGTAGGAGATAGGTGGACCAATATAGATTTTTCCAAACCAGCAGACACATGGATGAAAAAGATAGAGAGAGGTACCGAAACTAGTCTAGTAGAAATCCCCGCCAGCTGGTATCTCGACGACCTACCTCCAATGATGTTCATCAAGAAATCTCCTAATAGCCATGGTTTTGTGAATCCACGGGATATCGAGACTTTATGGCGAGACCAATTCGATTGGGTTTATAGAGAATGCGATGAAGCAGTTTTCCCAATAACTATACACCCAGATGTTTCAGGACGGCCCCAAGTACTCCTAATGCTCGAACGACTCACACATTACATGATGAAGCACGCCGGAGTGGAATTTGTATCATTCGAGGACATGGCAGAGGACTTCATAAATAAACACGCTTAACATCTTATATGTCTATATCAAGATTGATATCAAGGGCTTTAGTAGAATGGGTTAATGCGCCTACAGAAATGATATCCACACCGGTTTCAGCAACGCCTTTAACATTGTCTAATGTTATGCCCCCGGACGCCTCTATCAAGGCTCTCCCTCCCGCTATAGACACCGCATTACGCATTTCATCATTTGTCATATTGTCCAACATTATAATTGGGATTCCGGCCTCAAGGGCTTGGCGAAGTTGTTGGATATCGGACACCTCCACCTCAACCTTAA
>CAJXDJ010000229.1 GCA_913052045.1 uncultured Dehalococcoidia bacterium | reverse complement strand
ACGAAATAACCCCCAGTAATTCCATATTTCGAACCCGGGAATTCGAGCAAATGGAGTTGGAATTCTTCGTTAAGCCGGGACAAGACGAGGAATGGCATAACTATTGGGTAGAACAACGACTAGATTGGTACATATCTCTAGGCCTTAGACGAGACAATCTACGTCTTAGAGAACACGGGGCTAAAGAATTAGCTCATTATGCAAAGGCTACGGTCGACGTGGAGTATAAATTCCCGTGGGGCTGGGCTGAACTAGAAGGGATAGCCAACCGAACCGACTTCGATCTCAGGAAACATTCACAGTATTCCAAAGAAGATCTCAGTTATTTCGATGAACAAACCAACAGTCGGTTCTTTCCTTTTGTTATAGAGCCATCTGGTGGGGTGGATCGCGCGACCTTGGCATTCTTACTAGACGCATACCACGAAGAGGAAATCCACTCATCACCACCAAATAATAAACCAGAACTCCGAACTGTACTCAGATTCAATAAGCATATGGCTCCAGCTAAATTTGCTGTCCTTCCTCTAAGTAGAAAAAGTGCCTTATTAGAGCTATCACACAAAATCCATTCCTCTATAAGAGGTTCATTTTCAACCCTGTTTGACGATTCCCAGAGCATCGGGAGAAGGTATCGCCGTCAAGATGAGATCGGAACACCCTATTGCATCACAGTGGATTTCAAGAGCCTTGAGGATCAGCAAGTTACCATTAGAGAAAGAGATTCCATGTCACAGGAACGAGTATCGATTGACCAACTACCAACAATATTAAGGAATAAACTAAACATCGATTCTTAGACAGTTATTCAAGCCCACGCAATTAGGTACAATCACTTCATACCTTTAAGTTCGCTTTCACAAGCTTGCAGCGACGAACATCCAGGTCCCGCAGGATCGGTATAGACGCATCTTTACCCATCGATTAGAATTCGAAGTAAGATGGAAGAAGGTGTTTATGAGAGTACCCAAGGAAGCCCAAGCTATTCGCTACATAAAATCCATTAAACAAAATCTTGCGAAGCTAGAATCCCTGGTCCAGGAACTGCAGACGACACAACCAAACCCTAAGCTTCTTGATAAACGGACGGAAGTGCTGGAGCAGATTTATGTACTTGGAGTCATTGAACAAAACAAGCTTTTCCGGATCCTAGACGACCGACGCATTCCTCATACCTGGATAGGAGCACAAAGTAGAGCAGGATATTTAGAAATGTGGTCTGCTGCAGGTGGGAATATTTTTTATAGAGCAACCGAAAGGGCGGTCGAAGGGCTTAGCCTAGGTCGCATGTTACCACATAGCGAATTTTCATATATGTCCAATTCTGCGTTTGGAGAAGATTGGAACAGCCTCGAGGATCAAGCCTATGACCGACTATAATGCTGGAGACATAATTCTGGTTCCATTCCCGCTCGGCGATCAGTTCACACCAAAAAAACGTCCGGCTGCAATTATATTTGTTGAAACGGATCAAGTAACTATGGCTCAAATAACAGGCAATATAACTCGATCTCCACGAAAAGGAGATTACCTGATTACTAATTGGCAAGAATGTGGTTTACTTCGCCCCTCACTAGTACGTAGAAGATTTGCCACTATCCCGATTTCCGCCGTGTTGCGCAAAATAGGAAACTTGGGAAAAGAAGACTTCGACAAAACTCTAACGGAACTACTTCGGCAGCAGTAAGGATTGTGTAATGCGTATATTGCACTTCGCGGATCTACACATAGGGGTAGAAAACTACGGAAGAACAGATCCAACAAGCTTCCTTTCAACAAGATTGCTCGATTTTCTACAATCACTCGATGAGCTCGTTAAATACGCGCTTGACTATGAAGTAGACTTGGTAATATTAGCTGGAGATGCCTACAAGAACCGTGATCCTTCGCAAACTCACCAAAGAGAGTTGGCTCGACGCTTAGCAAAGCTTTCTCAGGCTGGCATACCTACGTTCCTTCTAGTTGGCAATCATGATCTACCCAATGCGTTGGGCCGGGCAACTGCAATAGATATCTATGATACTCTTCAGATACCGCTAATTTCGGTTGGAGATAACCTTCAAACATATATCATTTCTACTGCTAAAGGACCTATACAAATTGCGGCCTTACCATGGCCCAAAAAAAGCAAACTCCTTTCGATTGAAGATACTAAGGGAATGTCAATAGATCAGTTAAATCTTCGTGTCCAGAACCGTTTATCTGAAGGAATAAGGCAACTTGCCCAAGATCTCGACCCAAAGATGCCAGCTATACTTGCCGGACACGTCACTGTCCATGGAGCAAAACTGGGCTCAGAAAGAACCATGATGCTGGGCCAAGATCACC
>CAJXDJ010000228.1 GCA_913052045.1 uncultured Dehalococcoidia bacterium | reverse complement strand
AATGCTATTGAATCTATGCCAAAATTATTGTCGCCAAAATCCCAATACCAATACTTCACATTTTGCCAATATCCCATAGTATTATCAATAAAAACAAAAGGATCATCTAGTTGCTCAAAAAAACGTTTGTGTTCTGGAAAAGTACTAAAATCTATTAAAGGTGCTAGAAGGTTTCCAATGCTATACCAAGCAGTGTCAGTACAATTATTAGCATCTGTAATTACAAGTTCATGTGTTCCTGACGCTAAATTAGTTGCAACACTTAATGTATCTCCTGAGCTCCAAATATATTGATAATCTTGCACTCCTCCACTAACAGTAGCATAAGCTTCTCCCACCTCTCTATCACAAGTATCAGTTACAGAAACTTTCTGAATATCAAGAGCAGGCGGTTCAGTTAGTGTAATATTGTCTTCCCAAACGCAATTATTATTATCATATAATTCCACATGATGATAACCTGCCATCTGATTAATTAAATACTCGCCACCTTGTATGCCATCCCAAACCCAAGCATAAGGAGAAACTCCTCCACTTGGAATTTCTCTAATCCCTCCATCACTACCATTGAAACAACTTATATTAAATCCGTTATAATCAGTAGCTTGAATCAAGCCAGTTAAAGCAGTTGGAGGTTCTAATAAATTAAAAGAATAATTAATCAAACACCCTAAACTGTCAATGACTGTAACATTATAGTTTCCAGCATATAAATTTGAAATACTATCAGTTGTTGCTCCAGTATTCCAAGCATAAGTAAATGGAATATAGCCTCCATTTATTTCTAAGTTAATCCAACCACTATTATCTCCTTTACAAGCAATATGAAAACCAGTATAATCAGAAGTAGTAATTGCAACAATTTGATTTAAAGGAGTTGGTTCAAAAGAATATTACGGATTCAAATCATGGTCATTTAGACGACTGGCTGGGTGTTTTAAATTCATTATCCGACTTTATGCCTGGCGGTTACGATCTTCAAAGATCCGTAACCTTCGATGGAGAATATGATAGCTCGGATATTGAAGGAAAACTCAAATTGCTGCATCCTTGGCGAAAAGGTCCTTTGAAACTTGGTAAGGTTGAAATCGATACTGAGTGGCGTTCGGATTGGAAATGGGATCGCTTGAAAGATCACATTGCACCCTTAGGTGGTAGAACGGTTTTAGACATTGGTTGTGGAAACGGGTATTATCTTTATAGGATGCTGGGTGAAGGTGCAAAGCTCGCCATTGGAGTGGATCCATTTTTGCTTTTTGTTATGCAGTTTTGGGCGATCAACCATTTCGCTCCCAAGGAATCGGCGGCTTGGGTATTGCCGCTTGGTTGGGAAGAATTACCGGAACAACTTCCATATTTCGATACGGTTTTCTCGATGGGTGTCTTATACCATCGGCGGAATCCTAAATTGTTCCTGGAACAACTTCAAAATTATCTCAGACCGGGTGGGGAGCTTATTTTGGAAACGTTAGTCCTCGAAGGTAACGCAAGTGAAGTTCTAATTCCAGAGGGGCGTTATGCGAAGATGCGTAATGTTTGGTACATTCCATCGATTGCGTCACTCGTGTCTTTGATAGAAGTTGCTGGCTGGGAGAATGTTCGTTGTATCCACGTGACTCCTACTACTACGGAAGAACAACGAACCACGGATTGGATGACCTTCGAATCATTAAAGGACTTTTTGGATCCAAACGATGCATCCAAAACTATAGAAGGTTATCCAGCTCCCATGCGTGCCATTATCCTGGCATCGAAAGGCCCAGGGAACGCCGAGCCCCAGCTCGGCAACCACTCTTAGAAAGCCAAGCTGGGGCTTGGCGCTCCCGGCACAAACCCTTGCCTTGATCGATCCGGGTTAGGGCGCTACCAAACGCAGATTAGTTGCACCGTAATTCAATTCCAGGGTAAGTCCCCCTTGATCCAATCCGTTCTTGGTTGTGAAATCTCCACTGACTGAGCCGAAGGTCATGATTTCGAATTCATTTCCTGAGGTGGGTGTAAATCCGTTAGTCACACTTACGTCTAGGGTTCCATCCAGAGTGAACGCTTTGTTTGAGGTGAGTTTTCCAAATTCATTTGCCAAGGTTCCGCCCAGTTCGAAAGCCAGTGACCCACTACTCGATTGAGTAAAAGGTTCCGAAACATGTACCACGCTGCCCGCCTTGATGGCTATGCTACCATCATTGGTAAACTGTGTCGGATTGATCGTCAGGGTGCCTCCGTCCGTGTCGGCGGAGATGAGGCCCTGATTGATGAGGTGGCTGCCGAGGCCCTGGAAAACCGGCCGGCCGATATTGGCCGTCTTGCCGCTCACCACCATGGCGGGACC
>CAJXDJ010000227.1 GCA_913052045.1 uncultured Dehalococcoidia bacterium | reverse complement strand
TGTAGACCCTTCAAAGCTGGGAGAATTTGTCCGACGTTTTGATTCAATAGTAAAAAGCAATAAAACATCTGCAGGGTACTATGGTCATGCAAGTGTTGGCTGTCTCCACATCCGACCTTTGATAAATTTGAAAACCCGAGAAGGCATGGAAACAATGTTTAAGATTGCCGACGAGGTCGGAGATTTAGTTAAAGAATTTTGTGGATCATTCAGCGGTGAACACGGGGACGGAATAGTTAGAGGAGTTTGGACAAAAAAAATGTTCGGACCTAAATTATACAAAGCTTTCCAAGACGTTAAACAATCGTTTGACCCAGATAATCTAATGAACCCTGGTAAAATAATTAATACTCCTCCTATGATGGACAACCTCAGAGTCGGCATTCGAAATTCTCCCCTAAACGTACAAACATTGCTAGATTTCTCCATAGACGATGGGCTGGCCGGAGCTGTCGAGATGTGCAACGGAATGGGTGACTGCAGAAAAGGATCTGGGACAATGTGTCCATCTTTTCAAGCAACGAGAGAGGAGGAGCACTCTACCAGGGGGAGAGCAAATTTATTGAGGGCAGTTTTATCTGGTGCCCTCCCTCCAAACACCCTCACTCAAAAGAGGCTCTATGAGACTCTAGATCTGTGTATTGAATGCAAGGGATGCAAAGGAGAGTGCCCATCAGGTGTAGATATGGCCAAAATCAAATATGAGTTTCTATACCAATACAATAAACTCAACCCGCCGGGGTTACGAACACGACTTTTCGCAAATATCAACATTGTCAGTCGCTGGGCAAGTATGTTTCCTAATTTATCCAACCTCTCAGTTAAACTTCCCGGAATACGCCATATATTTGAATCTATATTGGGAATACACCGTAAGCGTCCGCTCCCCACATTTAGCAAGATTAATTTTCCAAACTGGTTTAAAAGGCACACCTCATTAAGTACCGGAGATAGAGGCACAGTGATTCTATTTAACGACACATTTATGAACTACAATCTCCCACAAATAGGTATAGCCGCCACGGAGTTACTTGAGAAGTGTGGGTTCAACGTTGTTCTAGCAAACGGACGATGTTGTGGCCGTCCAATGATATCTAAAGGGCTACTCGAAGAAGCCCGCGTAAACGCGCGATCTAACGTGGATTCTTTAATTCCCTACGTGCTATCCGGTGCCACCATAGTAGGGTGTGAACCATCATGCCTTTTGACTCTGACAGATGAATATCCCGATTTGTTACAAGATGCTAATTCAAGGTTGATAGCTAAAAACTCTGTACTAATAGATCAATTCATAGTCGATTTAAACGACTCCGGTAACTTTCCCCTAACATTCTCCGACTTGCATAAGCAAATTCAATTTCATGGTCATTGCCATCAAAAAGCCAGCAGTGGAGTTGAGGCATCGATCCGAGCCTTAAGTTTACCCAAGAATTTCACCGTTGAACTAATTGATGCAGGTTGTTGTGGCATGGCTGGTTCCTTTGGATTCGAAAAAGAACACTACGATATATCGATGGCTATAGGAAACGACCGGCTATTCCCAAGCATAACCAAAAAAAGTCAGGATTGGGAAATAGCTGTAATGGGCATATCTTGTAGACAGCAAATCGAACACGGTACCCTTAGACAACCAAGGCACTTGGTGGAGATTTTGAGGGAAGCAGTAGTTTGATCAAATTGGGATTGAGGCCAGATCGACGAACTACAACTGATTTTTGTCAGGAAATCAAAAGTCGCAGTTTTTTGTTCGATATATTTCAATTCCGGCTGTTGATAACACAGCCCCTTTTATCGGAGGGTTAGCCTTCCTCACTCTTACCTTGGTCGAAGCAACTAGATCGTTGGAGATTACTTTTTGGGCTATACCTTCAGCCAAACTCTCTAAGAGCGATTTAGGTGGGCCTTCGACCTCACCTTTAACTATGGCATGAATCACCGAATAGCTGACCGTATCCCCTATATCATCAGATAACCCAGCTGGCCTAAGGTCCAACACGATTTCTATGTCAACTATGAAAGACTGGCCCAGTGTCCTCTCCTCTGCATGAACACCGTGATAGCCATAGAACTGCATTCCTTCAAGAATAATCTTGTCCGATGGGTTAATGGTCAACGTGATTCCCTCTGTTCAATACTTTCAAGTGACCGCAGCAAAGCTTCCGCTCTCTTTACGACGGGAATATCCACCATTGCACCATCTAATTCAAGCGAACCAAGACCCTTGGCTTCAGCTTCATTCCATGCAGCTACTACCCGTCGTGCATATACCACATCCTCACTGCCTGGGCTAAACACCTCATTGATAACTTCCAATTGGCCGGGGTGTATAG
>CAJXDJ010000226.1 GCA_913052045.1 uncultured Dehalococcoidia bacterium | reverse complement strand
CTAACGGGTGAAAACCCATATATAAGACTCGCTCATTCTGCCGACGGAGAATTAACCACTCGAACTAGCCTCTGGAAGTTAATCATGTCCCCCTTTGGGAGCGGAAATGTACTATTTATTGTGAGCACACTTACAAATAGCATACCAAGGGTTTATTCCGACAACATACAGTTGGCCAGATGGTTTCAGAGAGATATAGCTAAACTTCAACATCCACCTTTTGGTGATGAAGATTTGCATGTGATTCAGGCAGACTTTGATGGATACGGAGAGATCAGTGCTTTTTGGACGGAAACCATATCGTCCTACGAAGAAGAAATCGTTATGACTTGGTTCGATATACAAGAGCCTAATATGATAAACCATCCTCCTAACAGTAGGCCTGGGAGACGGCATGGAGTTTATGCCTGCATGATACCGTCAGGGGGAGCACAGCTTACTGTCAATGGTACTAGGGCTGAGGGAAGGACCTTTTTGTCTAGTGAGTTTCCTGATACTCAGGCCATGTCTTCACTTGCATTTTCAGAATCCTGGGTAGAGGAAAGAAATTAACCTAACGTTTTTCTTATTGGAGTTGGCCTCGTAAAATTATGTATTGAGATAGGGCGAAGTTGGTCAGAGGCGTTTTCCACTCAGCCGTTGATTGAAGCTGTTAGAAAGGCTGAACTAGCCGGCATAGACTCTGTTTGGGTCTCAGAGACACCGTTTACTTGGGATTCTTACACCATTTTAGGGGCTCTTGCAGCCGTGACATCAAAGATTAGTCTGGGTCCAGGGGTTACGAATCCGTACATAAGACATCCCCATCACTTAGGGATGTCCACCATGGCCCTTGACAGGATTTCTGAGGGTCGTTCTTTTCTCGGGATTGGTAGGAGTGTACCAGAATGGTACTCTAGATACCTTGGGTTAGAGACGGGAGATCCGGTTAATGTTATGAGGAATACTCTATTAAGGCTAAGAGAACTCTGGACAGAGCCCAATAAGTTTTTGAGAGACTATGAGTATTCGGTAATGTCCAGAACGGCACATCCGTTAGAGATACGACATAACTGTCCCGTGTACATAGCCGCAGTGGGCTCGAGAATGATAGAAGTGGCAATAGAACTCGGGAATGGGCTAGTTTTCTGCTGGCCAACAATAGAATTTTTAGAAAGGACTATACCAAGCGTCAAGACGTCTTTGGAGAGGCACGGGCGGGATCCTGGAAAGTTTAAATTTGTGGTTCAAACTGGATTTGAGGTCACGAATAGCAAGGCAGATGTTTTGGATGCTATGAAGACCGAAATGTCATATATATACCGATTTGGTGGAATTGCCCGAGCTTTTAGGTCGGATCGTTATGATATTGAAAGGATCTCACTGGAGCTAAGAAAGAATTATGCTGGGATGATGAATATAGTAGATGGTACGTCTGATTGGAACATAGGCAGATTAAGTCGATTGGAAATTATTAGGGAAATTATACCTACAGGGCTGGTCGAAGAAGTTGGCTTCATTTGAAAAATCGATGAACTTAAAAAGAAGATCGAGTTATATCAGATTTTGGGGGTGACTGATATGTTTGTCCCTCCACCTCAGATGAATGATCGGGCCGAAGATTATGAGATATTTGTGAATCAGTTAAATGGCGAAACGTAGAGGAGCATCAATCTTTTCTTAGAGAAATATCCTGACATTATTATGGGTCGACTGAAAGCAAAAGTTGCTCTTGTTACTGGCGGAGCCAGTGGTATTGGCTTGGGAATTTGTGAAGCCTTTGTCAGGGAAGGAGCACATGTGATATTGACAGATATAATAAAGGCTGGAGCAGGCCCTAAGGCCATAATGAATTTCCAGTCAGGTGGGTCCATTTCATATCAGAACTTAGATGTCACAGATGAAGATCAATGGGGTAAAGCAATCTCATATGTCCGTAGAAAATTTGGACAGCTTGATATCTTGGTTAACAATGCAGGTATAGCATCGAGGAGAGGTCTACAAGAGGCATCTGTCGACGATTGGATCACCACCTTTGATGTAAACGCTAAAGGGACGTATTTAGGGATCAAATATGCCGTTCAGTTAATGGAAAAGGCAGAAAGGGGCTCCATAGTCAATATTTCGTCCATATCGGCTCTGATTGGAGGTGGTGGAGCTGTGGATTATAGGGCTTCGAAGGGTGCTGTGAGATTGCTTACCAAATCAATGGCTCTCATTTTGGCTTCACAGAATATTCGGGTTAACGGGATTTATCCAGGAGACATAGTCACATCACTAAACGAAGAATATCTGAAAGATCAAAATGTTTTAAATGAAAGGATATCATTGGTGCCTTTGGGGCGTCTCGGTACGACGGAAGATGTA
>CAJXDJ010000225.1 GCA_913052045.1 uncultured Dehalococcoidia bacterium | reverse complement strand
CTGCAAGGCGGGAATAGCTTCTATTATCGAATCTTTACAGTCTTTGTCTGAAGAAAACATTACTAGAATACCGATTCAGGTAGTTTTGACTCGGGGAGAGGAACTTGGATTAGTAGGAGCAAAAAATTTGGATATGCGTCTGATACGAGGTAAAAATGGTGTGGTATTCGATGGGAACGGTCCGGTTAATACGATAACCATGGCTAGTCCCACATACACGAGTTTCGAAGTTAAAATCAAGGGGAAGGCCGCGCACGCAGGCGTGGAACCTGAGAAAGGGGAATCTGCTATACGAATAGCATCCGAAATAATTTCTAATCTACCGCAAGGGCGACTGGACGCTGAGAGCACATTTAATGTAGGTACTATAGAAGGAGGATCTGTTCGAAATACTGTACCAGAAATAGCTCAATTTAGCGGTGAGTTTCGTAGTAGGAACTTAGAAACTACAGAACTACTTAGGTTACAAGTAATAGATGTCATAGAAAAAGTAAAGAGCAAATATTTGAAATGTGAAATTTACGAACAATTAGCGGTCGAGTTTCACAGGTACAATTTGAATGAAAGTGATGGTATGGTCGTCTGGGCTAAGCAGGTCATAGAACGAATTGGTCTAAAACCTATATTGGGCCCCTCTGGCGGGGGAACCGATGCCAATGTATTCAACCAACTTGGTATAAGTTGTGTGGTTGTAGGAATGGCAACAAATGCTATGCACACTAATGAGGAATACGTTCCCATATCGGACCTCGTTAATACAGCCAGATTTTGTGAAACGCTACTAAGAGAGTAACTAAAGGCAACTTTAATGACCAAAGCATCAGGCAATAAGACTATCGCAGACCTACTGTACTCAAGCAACTTGAATAAAGAAGCAATAGTTGTACCCGGGTTTAACACCATGAGTTACGGGGATTTATTGCATCAAGTTCAATCCTTGAAGGATGATTTGGTATGCCTAGGGATTACCAAGGCCGATAGAATTGCGGTCGTACTGCCAAATAGCATTGAATTCGTTGTAACTTTCTTGGCGGTTTCGGCACTTGCTACCGTGGCACCTTTAAACCCACTATATAAGTCGGGAGAATTAGAATTTTATATAAAGGATATCAATGCGAAGACGCTTATTACTACCAAGCAGTCAGGTGGTGAGCTTGATCAACTTGATATAGATGGACTAACTAAAGTGATGGTCAGTATGGACGGCCATGGAAGGGTGGTTTTGGAAGGGCCGAGTAGAATCCAGGAATCTAGTATCAGCGATGCGAATGAAACCATCCAGGGTGATGTTGCTTTGATATTGCACACAAGTGGTACGACAAGTAAACCCAAACGCGTGCCTCTATCACATACGAATTTGATCAGTTCGATAAATCATATTATCGATACCTATAGCTTGAGCGATAGAGACGTATCGTTATGTGTTATGCCGCTGTTTCATGTACATGGACTCGTGGCCTCCACGCTTTCCACTTTGATTTCAGGAGGGACGTTGATCTTGCCTGGGAGATTTAACATAGCGACCTTTTGGCGCACAGTAAGAGAATACAATGTGACCTGGTTTTCAGCAGTTCCTACAATTCATCAGGCATTAATTGGACGTATGTGGCAGAAAAAAGAATCTTTCAGACCTAACGCCCTGAGGTTTATAAGGAGTTGTAGTGCCTCCCTGGCAAACCAGACGATGATTGATATGGAACAGTTATTAGAGGTCCCTGTTTTGGAAGCCTATGGAATGACCGAGGCCGCTCATCAAATGACCTCTAATCCATTACCGCCCGATAGGCGAATGATTGGTAGCGTCGGTAAAGCTACTGGATTGAGTGTAGGCATAATGGATGATAGAGGGACTTTTATTGCCACTGGAAGCCCGGGTGAGATAGTAATTAAAGGACCTAATGTGATAGCTGGCTACGAAGGAAACTCTGAAGCGAACGTGACATCGTTTTCGTCAGGCTGGTTTCGAACTGGAGACCAAGGCATACTAGATGAAGATGGTTACCTAACCATCACTGGGCGGATAAAGGAATTTATAAATAGAAGCGGTGAAAAGATATCGCCGAAAGAGATAGACGAAATTTTGTTGCAGTATCCCGGTGTGAAGGAAGCTGTCGCTTTTGGGTTACCAAATGACGTTCATGGCGAGGTGCCGGCTGCAGCCGTAGTTGCACATGACGGTATAAGAGAAAGTGATTTGATACAACATTGTCGAAACCATATGGCAATTTTCAAATGCCCAAGAAAAATATATATTATTTCCAATACCATCTTGTTCTAAAATAAATCTACCAAATCCTGGATTATCTTTTATTATAAAATTATTTCTACCACTTGATCCATCTAAATCACCAGTCTGAGTTGCTTCCAAT
>CAJXDJ010000224.1 GCA_913052045.1 uncultured Dehalococcoidia bacterium | reverse complement strand
TGCCCATATAAAAAATTGATTGATAACCCTGTAATAATTCAGTCGTGATCTAGAAGATAGACTGGGATTTTTTATCCACTTAATAATATCTGTTAACTCGATCTCCAAAATGTTGGCATCACCAAACATTTCACAAAACTTGGTAAGTCGGGACTTGAGACTTTGAATTGTCCGTGGCCGAAGATTCATGTCGTCCCTCGCCTGAAGCATTCTATCGACCACCTGTTGAACTGTAAGAGTTCCGCTGTGCGGTCTTAATCTTGGAAGGGCGTATTGGACCACTTCATCAAGCGTCAGATTGGTTCCCTTTAGGGTTTCTAACGCTCTGACGGCGTCCACACGCTGTTCATCGGTCATTTTGAACGCAGCTTGCCCGTGCCTTTTAGAAAGGCGATATTGCTTCTCCGCAAACTCTTTTGCTTTTTCTAGTGTAGGCAGTGTCTTTCGTAAACGCTGCCTCCCAGTAATCTTCATCGGTACTACAACAAGATACGAATTATTGTATCGCTTCCCTTTTACAACATTAGTTCTTGTTCCAATGCGTATCCCAGAACCATCGGGATGTTCAAATGGAGAGTCTTTGGTAATGCCTGTCATCATCTAACAATAGTAGGCAATTCGTGGCATAGAAGACAAGAAAAAATATCACAAAAGTGACACAAATATAATAATCTATTTCTGTAACTCATTGAACTACAATTATTTAGATTGGTGGAGGTGGCGGGAGTCGAACCCGCGTCCCTTGAGCCTTCACATACGACGTCTACATGTTTAGTCGCGCATTTAATTTCGCTCTCCGATCGCCGCGTGACCCGCTATCGGTTTACTAGTATCCAGAGTGATGATACGGCTCCCGGCTGGACACCCCATGGGAACTATGCCTGCTGTCGGCGCCTCTATCCCCTAGCAGGTGTCAGAGTAGAGACGATGGCTGGTTTATGCAGCCATAGGTAATGCTTCATCGTTGGCACTTATAATAAGTATGTGATAATATTTTTCCGATGGTAACTATCATCATCGACATGCAGCCCCATGCTCCAATTCAAGGTCGAATCCGGAACACCCCCCAATAAAAAAATTGTCTGGATTAATTAACCCGACAACACAATTGAAGTAAGACTGATAACTTCAAAGAACAAAAGAATGAGTTAAGATGCTCTGAATTGTTGGAAAATCAAGTGATATTTATTATTTTGATTTTCTATTTAAAACAGATTTACGGCGATTTCTGGTTGGTTTAATTAAAAATCCAAAAATGTCTGTTCCAAATGGTGGTCTTTCGGTAGCTCGGGCGAATAGTGGATTTGAAGACTTACTTCTGGCGGATTCAGTGATTTTGCTGGAATCCATTTGCCAGCCTTCCTCATACGCAGCGCTTTGCGTCTTCTGGCCGCATGCAGAGAAAGTTCCCGACAAGCCTCAGGATAGCTAAGACCTTTTTCAGACATCAACCGGTATACTTTATGAAGGAATAGTCCCATAACTTAGTTTATGACTCTGGGTTGGATATGCAAACGAGTGTGATAATTTCTTAAATGTTTTAGATTAATCGGGTACACTATTGTTCCATTAACAGCTTTGAATCAGTAGTTTCATGTGTTATAAGTCCTCGAATTGCTACAAAGAGGAACTGCCACCTGTTTGTCGCTGTCTAGCCAATTCTCTTACAAATCCCAACCAAACCCACACCACCATGAATACTAATAAAATCCTAGTTCTGCTGTCGTTCGTACTTTTTTCGCCCTTAATTTCTCATAGCGCTGTATATATAAAGATTGACGGCACAGATGGTGAGGCCAGAGACAAGAATCATAAGGGTTGGATAGATCTGACCTCTGTATCAACCCGCAGCGGAGAACATAATGGATGGTCAGACTTACAGTCCTTTTCCCAAGGTCTAAGCCAGAACAGTTCTGGACAGGGAATCGTGCATCGAGATCTTGCAGCGCGAAATACACGTACCCCACGTGACTCCGCTTCAGGTTTGCCTACAGGGAGAAGAGACGCCGCTTCGGGCATGGCGACAGGGAAAAGACAACATAAACCCATCCGAGTTACCAAACGGATAGACAAAGCCTCTCCGCTACTTGCGAAATCGCTCTCAGGCGGAGATTCAATCGGGACTGTAACGATTCAACGTGTAGCAGGAGGAAATACTGAAACCATAGTTTTACAAAACGCAACCGTTGCGGCCGTCAGCAAGGAAGGCCCCAGGGAACACGTGACATTTAGTTATGAAAAAAATTCAGGTTCGCTGATGGAATCCTACGGATAAAAAAGAGATCCACGGCCTGGCAAATACCACAAGATCTGGAGCAAAATAAAGCTTACAGAACCCGGATCGATCCGGATTAATCTCTATTATTTTTTGGGGCTGTCCTAGCTA
>CAJXDJ010000223.1 GCA_913052045.1 uncultured Dehalococcoidia bacterium | reverse complement strand
CTGCGATAGCCGCAAACCGGACATGAGATCCGAAAAGGGGTGGGTGCTCCCACCAACTATCTGGGTCCACATCCCCGTAGGAGTAGCCCGCTTCAGCGAGAGCTTTCTGATAACGCTCGATGACACTGACATTATCCGAATAGATATAGGAAGTACCGTTGGATTCCACTGGGGCTTCGCCCATAAAGATCCAGTGCCCCCCACTGCCATCCGTAAGCATTGACGCGAACTCACTACCAACGGTGCTGACCAGATCGGTCGGACTCCAGGTGTGTTGGAAGAAGTGAATCTTGGCCGCGTTTGCACTGACAGCAACATTGCCCTTGAGAAACCAGACGTTCCCCCCATACCGAGGGCCTACTTTGATAGCGGTCTGTTTACCCGCATTTATGCCATCCCCCTCATCACCGATATAAAGAGTTCTCAGTATGGGTGCATACCGACCGAGTGGGATCAAGACGTATGTGTAGACGCCGCTGCTGTGAGCCCCTGACAGAGTTGAACGAACCCTGACGGTTATGTTCTTCCCTTTCCAAGCTGGATCAATCGTTTTGCCTAACGTGTTTCCATTCTCATCATAAGAGTCCACGTCCATCCCGAGTCCTCTGCACTGTAGCTCCCCGCGGTATACAGGAAGGAGTGGGCTGGAAAGAGCAAAACAAGAGATTAGGTCTGTTCCACCAGAGATGGAACCGAGCTGAACGGTCGGCTTGATATTTTCATACACATAGTCAAAACTCTCTTCAACCAAAGGCGACCCTGTCGATAGAATCGTTCGTAGGGTGGATAGACTGCTAAATTCTTTGGGAATAAGATTATTATTCTTACAGGCGTCAATATATTTTGCACTGGTACCAAAAATAGTGATCTCAAGCTCATCAATCAGGTTCCACATAGCCTTAGGATTCGGGTAAAATGGTGAACCCTCATAGAGAACGATGGTTGCGCCAGTAGATAAAAAGCTGACAAGCCAGTTCCACATCATCCAACCGCATGTTGTATAATAGAAAACATTATCATCGCGGCTTACGTTGCAGTGAAGCAGGGACTCTTTTTTATGCTGGATCAGTGTGCCTCCAGTGCCGTGGACTATAGACTTAGGCAGGCCCGTGGTTCCAGAGGTGTAAAGAATATATAGTGGATGATCAAACGGAAGCTGTTCAAACTTGATTGGATCTGGCTCGATTTTCATCAAGGTATGATAGTCCGTAGCATTGGAAAATTTTGATACGTCTGGTTTTGTATTTAAATAGTCAACAATGATAATCTTTTCAATCGTTGGCAGTGCCTTAATGATCTCATGTAGTTTATCCATGGAGCTAAATGTTTTACCATTATACGTGTACGAGCTCGCAGAAAAAATGACCTTTGGCTTGATCTGAGAGAACCTATCTGTAACTGATTTTATACCAAAATCTGGTGAACATGAGCTCCATATTGCGCCGACAGATGCTGAGGCAAGCATAGCGACAATAGCCTCTGGAATATTTGGTAGAAAACCAACAACTCTGTCTCCGCGTTCAATTCCTAAATCTCTGAGAACGGTTGACAGCTTTTCTACCTCGACTAGAAGATCCTTGTATGTGATCTTTCGTGCAGGGCGATTTTCAATTTTGGAAATAATTGCGGTTTTGTCATCCTGGAACTTTAACAGATTTTCCGCAAAATTAAGCTTTAGTCCGGGAAACCATTTTGCACCGGGAGCCATAGTTTTATTTTCTAGTACAGTACTGTATTTTCCAGAGTAGGTAATATCAGAGTATTCTAAGGTTGTGCCCCAAAAATGTGAAATATTATTTACAGACCACCTATAAATATCTTCATATGTTTCTAAATTTAATGATGATAAGCAACAAACAGCAGTTCTATCAAAACCTTCTTTGTCAATTCCTGTTGGTAAAGTTATTTCACTACAAAGATTAGAAGTTTTTACATTAAGCCCAGCAAGTTTATGATGTTGAGGTATAAGTCTATTTACAGTATCTATAAAAATAATATACGGTTCTCCAGTTTCTACTCTTGCAGTCAGTAATCTTATCCATAAGTTTCTTGCAGAAACTGTTGATTGAACTATTCCATCTTTTGGACTTTTTAATGCCCACTGAGAATTGGTCTCTACTGCTCTCATAAAAGCATCGCTAACTAAAATACCGTGATGTAAATTTAATGCTTTTCTATTCGGGTCTCCACCAGTAGGTCTTCTCATTTCAATAAATTCTTCAATTTCAGGATGATCAATTGGTAGATAGCAAGCTGCAGATCCTCTTCTTAATGAACCTTGGCTAATAGCCATCGTTAAGGAGTCCATAACTTTAATGAAAGGAATAATTCCAGAAGTTTTTCCAACTCTTCCTATTTTTTCTCCAATAGATCTAAGATTTCCCCAATAACTTCCTATTCCACCACCTC
>CAJXDJ010000222.1 GCA_913052045.1 uncultured Dehalococcoidia bacterium | reverse complement strand
CTATAATCGCGCGACCGCTGGTCTTCATTTTCTATTACAAGACCTATCGGTGTTCCCGTAGTATGACCTTCGAACAGCCCAGAAACAATTTTAACCCGATCCAGTTCCTGCCTTTGTGTAGTATACTTTGACTGACCCGGTCGGCGCCTGTCGAGCCAGTATTGTATGTCCCCCGGAGCCAGCTCTAGCTTGGGTGGAACCCCATCTACCACACACCCTATTTCCGTCCCATGGCTTTCACCCCAGGTCGTAAAACGAAAGGTCTGCCCAAAAGCATTGCCAGGCATTTGAGTGTCACACTGTAGAAATATCTGGGGCGTCTGGCCTTTTCATGCCAACCACGTGATAACCAGCGTCCACATGGTGCACCTCCCCAGTTACTCCAGAACTGAGGTCGCTCAACAAATATAGGGCAGCGCCTCCCACATCCTCAATCGTAACGTTTCGCTGCAACGGGCTATTAAGTTCATTCCATTTTAAGATATACCGGAAATCACCAACGCCACTTGCTGCCAGTGTCTTTATAGGGCCCGCAGAAATCGCGTTTACGCGAATACCGTCACCACCCAGATCCGCCGCCAAATACCGCACGCTAGACTCCAGAGCCGCCTTCGCAACTCCCATCACATTATAGTGGGGGATCACCCTTTCCGCCCCATAATAGGTTAGAGTAAGCAAGCTTCCTCCGTCGACCATTAGCGGTGCTGCACGACGACAAATAGCCGTGAAAGAGTAACATGAAATTTGCATCGTCTGGGAGAAATTCTCAGGACTGGTATCAACATATCGCCCTTTGAGTTCTTCCTTGTCCGAAAAAGCAATTGCATGAACGACAAAATCTAATCCACCCCATCGATCCCGAATGTCAGAGAAAACTGCGTCCAGAGCAACGTCGTCGTTGACATCACAGGGCAACAGAACATTGGAACCAACGGATTCGGCCAAAGGACCCACACGTTTAGCAAGAGCCTCACCCTGATAAGTGAAAGCCAACTCTGCCCCATGTTCAGCTGCAGAGCGCGCAATACCCCAGGCAAGCGAACGATCATTGGCGACCCCCATAACTAGGCCCCTTTTTCCTGCCATCAGCGGCTCAGCAGCAACCCCAACCTCTGGTTTCGGCTCACTCATTCAATTGCCCCCGTACGAAAATCGTTCTGTCTGCTCAATACCCTTCCCAACTCACCCGCATCCTACACCAAGAAGAGAACGGGATGAAAGGCCGGTTCATAGCCACCATAGCGATTTTGCCTACTTAGGTCCCCTTAAAATTAGCCTTCCTCTTTTCTACAAACGCGCCAACACCCTCACGAAAATCCTGCCTTGCCGCACACTCAGAGAAATATTCTCCCTCTAACTGAAGTTGCGCCTCGAATTCATTCTCCAGGCTTCGGTACATCAACTTTTTAGCCCTACCATATACAAAGGTAGGTCCCGAAGCTAAGCGATTGCTCAATTTCTCACACTCGGAGTCAAGTTCCTCGGACGGAACAACAAAATTCACCAAGCCCATATTAGCCATGTCCTGGGCGGCATATCGATTTCCCAGCAAAGTCATCTCAAGGGTTTTCTTGATCCCTATAGCTCTTGGTAAATGAAAGGAAGAGGATCCGTCAGGCGTCGTCCCAATGTGGCAATAGGCTAACGTAAAAAATGCTTCTTCCTCTGCAATAATCAAATCACACGCAGCAGCCAAAGATACACCTGCACCCGCGGCGGCACCCCGGACTTTAGCTATTATCGGCTTAGGCATTCTCCGCATGGAAAACATAATAGGATGAAGGTTATGAATGCGATGCAAAAAATATTCTTGAAACTGGAGTGGCTTATGGATGGTCTAGTCTTGCTATTCTTGCTAGTATATCTGATAAAAATGATGCAAAATTGATAAGTATTGATATGCCATATCCAAAAATGAATAATGAAGAGTTTGTAGGGATAGTGGTAATGGATTTTTTAAGAGATAATTGGGAGCTAATCAGAGAACCAGATAGAAATGGCATAAAAAAAGCTCTTAGAAAGTTTGGTGGAGTTATAGATCTTTGTCATTATGACTCTGATAAGTCTTATTATGGGAGGATGTATGCTTATCCAATACTTTGGAATGCATTAAAAAAAGGTGGTGTCTTTATTTCAGATGATATTGAGGACAATATGGCCTTTAAAGAATTTGTTGAGATAAGAAATCTTAACTTTGCTGTTACCAAATCTGAGAATAAGTATATAGGAATAGTATACAAAAAATAATTTAAATGGAGTATTAGATTGTCATATATAAATCCAGAGATAAAGCCTTTTTTCAGCATAGTTATTCCTACTAGAGATAGGACTTTTCTTCTTAAAGATTTGATTGATAGTGTTGTCTCTCAAGATTTTGATGATTTTGAAATCATAGTTGCAGATAATAGCAAAGAACTTTTTTCGCAAGATTTATTAGGGAATTATAAAAATGAAGCTCGACTGCATAATGTAAAAACTGGCAACTTAAATATGGCCGATAAT
>CAJXDJ010000221.1 GCA_913052045.1 uncultured Dehalococcoidia bacterium | reverse complement strand
ATAGATATAGGTTGAACGCAACAAGGGCAGAGTACATACTAACATTTTTTTTGTTCCTGTCAACAGCTACAAGAAACTCGCGTCTCATAATTTTTAGGTTTCCTATTTGAAAACCTATCTTCAACTCCTGAAACAAGCCCGATGCTGATAAAAACACGGGAATAACAGATATAGAATTGGTAGTGTAAACCAATAGTTTGGCATAGATTGAAAAACACCCGCAAGCTTGGTTAGAATAAGTCAGAGGAATCCTTATGAGGTGTGCTAGTGGCTAACTCTCAAACTCCTAAGATCATTGTATACACTCACCCAGACTGCGCATACTCTGCAGCGATAAAGTGGGACTACGATCACCAAGGGATCGAATATACTGAAATTGACATTTCCGTGGCACCAGAATCGATAGCGGACCTGGAGAAATTAACGGGAGGGGATCACACCACTCCCGTAGTTGTTAATGGAGATAAAGTAAGTATAGGTTTTAATGGTATAGGGTGAAGCTTCTAATCCTGGGCCGTGAGCCCGGGTTTCTATAGGGTATTAAATACCTGACCAAAATAGCCGCCCTGTGATAGAATCACCCTAAGATACGTGGCTCGATACTTCAACGACTTATCAGCCGCGGCATTAGGATAGTGCGCATGACCCGGTGGTGTAGCGGTTAACATGCTGGCCTGTCAAGCCAGAGATCGGGGGTTCGAATCCCCTCCGGGTCGCCAGAAGACACTAGATTTCAAATAAAAAAGACACAGCCCATAAAATATGGCTAACTCTTTATAACTCCATCGACATCGGATCTGCAGATCCTCTTACCTATCTCTTCACCCATACAACCGGTAGATACATATTTCTCACCAGATGCGACCAGATCTTTAGTCCTAAATCCGCTATCTAACACACCTTCGACTGCAGTTTCAATGGATCTGGCTTCGGACTCCATGTCAAAGGAAATCCTCAAAAGCATCGCTGCGCTCAAAATCGCTGCGATCGGATTAGCTATACCCAAGCCAGCGATATTCGGTGCGCTTCCATGAATTGGTTCGTAAAGGCCCATTCTGTACCGTCGCAAGTCTGATATGGTTGAAAGGCTAGCGGACGGCAGTAAACCCATGGACCCTGAAAGAACCGATGCTTCATCGGTCAAAATATCCCCAAAAGTATTTTCAGTCACAATAACATCGAAACCGGCCGGATTCTGGATCAATTGCATAGCAGCCGTGTCAACCAAAACATGTTCTAATTCTACCTCTGGATATTCCAGGCTCACTTCTTCAGCCATTTCCCTCCAGAGCCGCGAAGTCTCTAATACATTTGCCTTGTCTACAGAACTAACTTTACCTTTTCGTCCTTGGGCCAACTCAAATCCGAAATCTAGGATGCGCCTGACTTCCGCCTCGTTGTATCGAAGTGTATCGACAGCACAACGGCCTATAGAATTTACGTAACGTCTCTTAGGTTTGGCAAAATATAATCCTCCTGTAAGCTCCCTGACCACCAACATATCTACCCCATGAAGTACATGAGGCTTTATCGGGCCAGAGTCCACCAAGGACTTATAAACTTTTACGGGCCTAAGATTGGCAAAAAGCTTCAACTCTTTGCGTATACCTAAAAGACCTTGCTCAGGACGAACTAAAGAATTGGGGTCATCCCACTTAGGGCCTCCAACTGCTCCTAAAAGCACAGCATCACTATCTTTGCAGAGGCTTATGGTGGATTCCGGAAGAGCTGTCCCATCATGATCTATGGCCGTTCCGCCTATCAATCCATGCCTGAATCTAAAGTTGTGGCCAAATTTCATCCCGACAAGACTCAAGATTTTTTGCCCTTCAAACAAAACTTCCGGTCCAATGCCATCACCAGGCAAGACAGCAATGGAATATTCCATCAAATTATACCCTTTCTACGTTCAAATTCGGTGATCTTATCATCTTTAATTAAAGTAAGGCCTATGTCATCCAAACCATTCAAAAGACAATATCGTCGAAACTCATCAATTTGAAAGTAAATAAATAATCCATCACTGTCGGATATAGATCGAAGTTCTAAATCTACTGTAATTTCGTAACCTTCTGGTTTTTCTTTTGCCTTAGTCGACAATTGGGCAATCTGGCCCTCTGCCAACTGTATCGGCAATATCCCATTCTGTAGACAATTGTTGCGAAAAATATCCGCAAAACTCGGCGCAATGATAGCTCTAAACCCATACTCTTGTAGGGCCCAAGGCGCATGCTCTCTTGAAGATCCACACCCAAAGTTTCTTCCGGTTATTAGTACGCTAGCTCCCTTATATCGTGAATCATTAAGAACGAATTCTGGATCGGGTTGCCCGGATTCCAAAAACCTCCAGTCAAAAAAAAGATACTGGCCATAACCAGTCCTTTCTATGCGTTTCAGAAATTGCTTAGGAATAATTTGATCCGTATCGACATTTACACGATCTAACGAAACGGCCAGACCCGTGTGCCTTGTAAATGGTCCCATAATTACTCCCAATCCCTTATGTCCACA
>CAJXDJ010000220.1 GCA_913052045.1 uncultured Dehalococcoidia bacterium | reverse complement strand
ATCCGTAACATCAGGACCGGCCTCCAGAAGCAAAACCGTCTTCTTTGAATCCTCGGATAATCGATTCGCAAGAGGGGATCCAGCAGCACCAGCACCAATAATAATATAGTCATAAATCATGGGCATAATTGTTCTTTTCCGATCGAGTATAATAAAACTTTACTTTTGATGAAAGAAGCAACCTGTTATATAATCCAAGATATATCGTTATCGGAGGATTAATGAAGAAACCAATCCTTGATCTCGTAGATGGAGAACAAACAGTATTCTTCCAAGCTGGAGAAGAGTGGTGCTTTCTCCGTACTCCACGAAGTTACCGACTAAATGGGCTCCCTACTCCATGTGTCATTCAGTGCCATGGCCACCATGGATTTGTGAAAGATGGTTCGGCAGATTGGCTTTCTGATAACGACAAGCTGGCTTTTATAACTTCGTTGACTGAAGCAGGAATAGCGGTTGCAAGTAGCCATGCCACTGGAAATCACTGGGGAAGACCAAGTGCCGTAGCAGCAAATGCATCCTTATTCCAAATGCTTTTGGGCGAAACCAATCTGGATGAAAAACGAATGGGACTTTGGGGAGGAGGCCTTGGAGGCGCACTACTCTGGAATTCCGTTACAGGACCACTTCTGGGCAAGGTCAAAGCCATAGTACTACAACAGGCGACAATTTCGTATGAAAGCGTGATTCGAAATCATAAATTTAAAGACAAGTTATTGGAAGCGTATGGATTACCCCCAGGCTGTGATGATGACCTAGCAATTAGTTCTCTTCAGTTCAATGATCCAGTAAATCGGACCAGAATATTAGTCGAACAACGAGGTCAAGGTTTAGCAAGCCTGTTACCAAATGTCCTTTTTATACATGGCGATCAAGATGAAAACATGCTGTACAAGGAAAACCCTGTGCGCTTAGGCGAGGTCTTGAGTCCTTCCGGAGCCAAATACGCCTTTCATACCTTCCAAGGTGTAGGACACGCTACTTACGCTCTTGGTGACATAGCAGCTGAAGTGCTAGTAAATTTCTTTAAGCGAGAATATCAACTGTAATATAGCTGATAACAGCCTCAACTGAGTTTTGCATCCAGGGAATGCTATGGCGCGCAATAGACTTCAATCTAATCCAAAACCCGTATAAATTTCCAGCATTGTCCCTAGTTGCCATTTATCGTGCTTCGGATGATACGCTCTTGAGATCCTCGTTTAAGCAATATTACGATTCCGGCCAGGTGCCATCCATACGATGGCAATCAATCCTCCGGCGGACATTATCCTCTCCCACAATAGACGATTAAACTCTAGATTAAGTTCATACTGATAGGTTGTGAACCCTTGACGATTCCAATAATAGCCGGGTTTTTCGGACAAAAACTTTGCGTTCTAACTATAGTCATCGACCTCCTGACCCAGTCAAGGAATACTGACTTGTGGCCAAAGCTCCAGTACACTATATTGGGCTAGAATCAGTGAACTCACATCAGCAAAGAATGACAACAAATCATCTCGACATAAAACGACGTAAAGGTGTCCTAATATTGACCTTGTCCGATCCAAAAACCAGGAATGCTTTAGGGCCAGATCTAGTCCAAGCCTTAAATGAAGAATTGGATCGGTTCGAATCAAACATTCAAGACCGGGTATTAGTATTGACTGGGGAAGACCCATCATTTTGTTCAGGCGCCAATGTACGAAGGTTCGATCAAGAATTACCGAACACTCGGCAAAACAAACCCACCGAATCTTCGTTAATATGGGAAAGAATGGAGTCTGCCAAAGCCTGTAAGAAACAAATTGATCCCAGTTCTGGAGCGTTGCTCCCACTCAGATTACACCACCTCCAAAAGCCATCGATTGCGGTGATTAACGGATACGCTATCGGAGTGGGAATGGGATTGGCCCTTGCCTGTGATATAAGAATAGCGTCCGAGAGAGCCATATTCTCTGAAGCATTTGTAAAAATGGGACTTGTACCTGGAGACGGTAGCTGCTGGCAACTTCCCAGAATGATATCGCTGAGCGACACATACCTATTGCAATATACCGGAGACAAAATAGACGGGCCCGAGGCCCTGCGTATAGGTTTAATTAGCAAGCTTTACAGCCATAACACAGTTCTACAAGAAGCTCTAAAACTGGCCGAGAGGATAGCAGCAGGACCAACTCTGTCACATTCTCTTACCAAATATCTGATACAAGAATCGATGGACTTGTCGTTAGAAGAAAGCCTTGATCTAGCAAATGGTGCCCAGGCTATTGCTAGGGATAGCGAAGATCATAGTGAGGCAGTGAAAGCTTTCCTAGAAAAACGTCCCCCCCGCTTTAAAGGCAAATAATTATGAACTTTGAGATCACGTTCACTCCTGAACAACAACAATTTCAGATACGTGTCAGAGATTGGTTGAAACGTAATATACCAAAAGGCATTGAACACCCAGCCGACCCAGCTAATCTCACCAAAGAAGGATACGCAAAACAAAGAGCATTGGGGCGTAGCTTAGCTCTAGAGGGATGGTTATACCCGAC
>CAJXDJ010000219.1 GCA_913052045.1 uncultured Dehalococcoidia bacterium | reverse complement strand
AATACGATATTAATTAGATTTAATTGTTTTGATTTTGAGAAGAGCTATGTCTATGGACCCGAAAATGGCAGATTTGACTCAAGTCAACTCTATAGGATGGATCCTATAGTCGACGGAAATCCAATTAACTGGACGATTGGAGTCTTGAGGACCATGTTGCCTGATATGTTGGTCAGGGCAGGTTATTCGAGCATTGCTGCCCAAGTGGATCTCGATATGGTATCTGAAATACTGCCCGAGCTGTCGACAACGGCGAGGTACCTTGCAATAACTGCTCGCAACACCGTGAAGCATGGTAGAGGAACGGATATTTTTGAAGCGGGTAACATCAGATTTGGACTCGAGATGCGCAGACAACAGGATGGAAATGGTGGGCTTGCGATTCATGTGCTGACGGATTTGAGTGGGACTCCAGGAAAATCCTATACCGAGGAAGTGGAAATCTTGGCATTTGATTGCTTTAAAGATGGTCCTCACTATCATTACGGTCCGAGAAATAAGAATCACCAAATTTATTGGGATACTACACTAATACATGATCCTCTGGATTGGGTGTTAAGGCAATTCTCAACTAGAATGTTGGGGCCAATGATAGAGAGAGCTGGTTATCCTGGTGTGGCCTCCGATCTCGATCAGGATGTGTTAGACGATGTTTTGCCAAGGATGAGTGAAAGAGCGAAAGAGATGGAATTGATGGGTCTTCCATTAGAACCTACCCCATCAGGGATCGTACTTTAACCCATATTAAACTAACGGTTTTTAAAAGACTCTATAACGCGAGGGCACGACTATGAATGGTGATGCAGCAATATCAAATATATTAAAGCTAGAGGGAACTGAGTATCTATTTTGTTATCCTGCTAATACATTAATTGAGGCAGCTGCCATAGCAGATATTGAACCGATAATGTCAAGGACAGAGCGCACGACTATAAACATGGCAGATGGTTATAGTCGTGCAACTAATGGGCGAAAGGTAGGAGTAGCTGTGACCCAGTCTGGTCCAGGCGTTGAGAATGCTTTTTCGGGAATTGCACAGGCATATGCTGAATCTACACCAATCTTGGTAATTCCTGGAGGGACCGTCCGCAGCAAATTGGGTCAGTCGCCTGATTTCGACGCAGTAGCCGCTTACAAAGGGGTGACAAAATGGGTAAGTCAGATAAATCAAATAGAGCGAATCCCAGAATTAATGAGAAGAGCATATACATTTCTTCGTTCTGGACGCCTAGGCCCTGTTATGCTCCAGCTGCCAGCTGATGTAGCACAAGAATCAATTGACGAATTGGATTTGGAATATAGACCTGTAAAGGGAGTGAAAAGTGCTGGGGATCCCGCCGACATTGTCTCAGCGGTAAGAATTCTGTTGTCATCTAAGAATCCGGTTATATATGCTGGACAGGGTATTCTTTGGGCTGAAGCTTCAAATGAACTTATCGAATTTGCGGAGTTGGTCAAGGCTCCTGTTATGACTACAAATACGGGAAAGAGCGCCTTCCCTGAAAACCATGGGTTGTCTATCGGAACAGGTGGAAATACTTGGACGAAGATGATCCACCATTTCTTAAAAACCGCGGATGTTGTATTTGGAATTGGATGTAGTTTCACCACTAATCTGGCATCTATAGGAATCCCGTACGGTAAAACTTTGGTTCAATGTACTGTAGACGAGAAGGATCTTAATAAAGAGCAACAGATTCATCAGGGTGTTATCGGTGATGCGAAGATTGTGCTACGCCAATTAATTGAAGAAGTAAAGAAGCAAGCGGGTCAAAACGGCAGAAAAGATGAGAGAGACATAAAGGCGGAGGTCAGGAAAATAAAAGACGAGTGGTTGTCGGAATGGATGCCTTTGCTAACTTCGGATGAAATCCCAATAAACCCATATAGAATAATATGGGATTTGATGCATTGCGTCGATCGATCTAAAACCATAGTTACTCATGATTCCGGTCATCCTAGAGATCAAACAATTCCCTTCTATGAAACCACGACACCGAGAGGGTATCTTGGATGGGGGAATTCTTCTCAACTTGGTTACGGACTCGGAATTGCGATGGGCGCTAAACTCGGCGCTCCTGAAAAACTAGTTGTGAATATAATGGGTGATGCGGCTATAGGAATGGCCGGCATGGACATTGAGACTGCTACTAGACATAACATACCTATTCTTACAATCGTTTTTAACAATCATGTCCTCAGTGGATACTCTAAGAATTATCCTGTAGCTACAGAAAAGTTTGGCTTTACTAATCTTTACGGTGAATATGCTGATCTTGCTAAATCCCTCGGTGCATACAGTGAGAGAATTGAAGCACCCGGACAAATCATTCCAGGAATAGAACGGGCGAAAAAGGCTATGTGCGAAGGTAGGCCAGCGTTATTGGAGTTTATGACTAAAGAGGAAAATCGCCTCTCACGTTATTAATGGTAGATCATTTTCCGCCCGAAAAATTTGCATGGCACTAACGCTGATAGATCAACTCTAGGTCCTAGATAAATCTATTCAGAGATTTTCCGACCTA
>CAJXDJ010000218.1 GCA_913052045.1 uncultured Dehalococcoidia bacterium | reverse complement strand
CCGAGTAGTTCTAAACACGAATCCACGAGATTTTCAGGAGAAAGAGTTCCCTTTTGACCTATACGGTTGATAATTGATTGTACTCCTGGGAAATCTGTGTTACCCAACATGTCTGCGACGAAATTCACTCGCCGAACTAGGGATCCGGTGTCGATCCACTCTCTGCCTGTGTGCCATCCTTCAACACTGGGTGGATTTATGAGCTCTTGACCTTGGTATGCACCCTCCAATCCCATGTCCATTACGCCAGGTTTTGGTTCAGCAAAGTCCCCTACGAGCCGAATAGTACCTGCAACTACCTCTGCTGGGTTTTTCACTTTAGCAAACCAGGCAGACTCATCTTTGAAAAAAGATGAGTTTAAAATAAAACGCAGGGTGGTTCGGATATCAAAATCGGATTCCTTAAATGTTTTTGCTATAGCATTAACTGCCTCTGGATTCTTTGCGGGAATATCAAGCCAGCTGGGGACTTGAACATCGTCTTCAACAAAGAAGTTGTAAAGGTGGCGTGCTATAAATTGTGAAGTAGCTTCATCCTCGAGAATAAACTGAATTATATCCTCTCCGTTGAAGTCCCCCTCACGGCCCAGAAAGGTTTTAGTAGAATGGTCGTGGTCCTCGTCTTTATAAATGAAACTCCAATGGTGTCTTTGGTAAGGAGTTCTCGGGATTTTGGGCCCGATAGTCCAACCAGTGAACGCTCTTGCAGCCATTTTTACGTCATCTTCTGAGTAATGACCTTGTCCCATGGAAAACAGCTCGAGAAGTTCTCTACCCCAGTTTTCATTGGGAGCTTTTTTGTGGTTTTGGTTATTATCCAGCCAGAAGATCATCGCCGGGTCCTTCGATATTCGTACCAGCAGATCCCTATAATTGCCCATGCCGTGGTCTCTAAATAATTGGATTTGTTGCAACATTTCGGGAGGGTTATCAACTTTAGAATTCCCTGTCGCGAAGACCATGTGCCAGAACAGGGTCATCTTTTCCACCAAGGGTCTAGGGCTGGTATAGAGGTGGTACATGAAGTTAGATGTTCCTAGTGCTGGAGCGGAGGGCACTTCCATATCTGGGTAGTAACGAGCTAAAGTATACTCATCGTAGACAGCGATACCGTGTGTGTCTGGTTCGAGAAGCTCTTCAACAGTTTCTTCGTATCCTTTATTGGTTCTCCTTTCTAGCTCATCATAGTTGGCCCCGAAGCCGGCCCTACGCATTAGATGTGCCATGAGAGCTATGTCATTTGCTGGCATCTATGATCTCCTTTTTATTCATTGATTGAAGCGGCTTTTTCACTTATACATGTACGCCTTGATTTGGTCACATGCCGCCGATATCGTATTATAGGAAGGACAATGTGGTGTGTCAAGAAAACGTGCCTAAAACGTGCCCAAATGAGGCTCTGGATTAAACCTTGTAGGGACTTTAGAATTATCTGTGTATCTAGTTTGAACGGATTAATTAAAAGAAGAGGAGGATAAAGAAACTATGAAATTTGCTCGCTATCTGGCTCATGGAGATATTAGTTATGGAATAGTTGACAACAATGTTGTTAAAGAGATTACAAATAACCCTTTCAGTAGTTTCGAAATCACGGACCATAGCCACCCACTCTCTGAGGTAAAAATCCTCGCTCCTTCCTTGCCTGGTAAAATATTGGCGGTTGGTCTTAATTACCGCAGCCATTTAGGCGAGCGACCCTCGTTGGAGGAACCGCTTATTTTTTTGAAAACACCGACTTCATTAATCGGTACAGGAGAATCTATAGTCTTGCCTAAAAGCTTTAAGGGCCGGGTCGATGAAGAAGGAGAAGTGGTGGCCGTTATTAAGGATCGATGTAAGAATGTTCCCAAAGAAGAAGCCTTGCAGCATGTTCTTGGATATACGTGTGGAAACGATGTAAGTGCGCGTGATTGGCAAAAACGGGATGGACAATGGTGGAGAGCTAAATCATCGGATACGTTTAGCGTAGCGGGCCCGTTTATAGAAACGGATCTAGACCCGGGTGATATCGTGATGAAGGCAAGAGTTAATGGTAGAGAGGTACAATCAGAGTCTACAAAAATGTTTCTGTTTGATTTACCAACAATAATAGCCCATGTTAGTCAGGTTATGACGTTAGAGCCAGGTGATTTGATTTATACTGGCACACCGGGGAACCCAGCAGAGCTCAAGGATGGTGACATTGTGGAGGTGGAGGTAGAAGGAATTGGCATCCTAAGTAATCCTGTCAAGAAAGAGACTTAAAGAAATATTCTAACGCAACAAAAAGCATGTAGATTCGCAAAGGAGGGTAAGATATGTCCCAAAATGCCAACATGTCCAAAGAAACCTTTATGGCAATGGCAAAACAATTAGGGCTAGATACCTCGGATGATGAGCATATGGAAATCGTCTATCAACAAGTGAATGAAATTATGTCGGTGGTTAGCAAATTACGAAATATGGATCTGGATGATTGTGAACCGTCCAACACATTTTCGTCGTTCCAGAGCTATGCCTGATAATTCTGACCTTTGCTATAAAACTGCC
>CAJXDJ010000217.1 GCA_913052045.1 uncultured Dehalococcoidia bacterium | reverse complement strand
TCGGACCCGTCTGGGGGCTCAAAAGTCCAATCTGAATCGCCTGGCTTCCACCTCCACATGCAACTAAGAGCGCAAGTACCATTGTGGACAGTAACAAAACAAATCCCGTGGATAATTTCATGATTACCTCCGATAATCGCAGTTTAAGTATGGATTCTTATATTGATAAACCCAACTATTAATAGAATAATGCACTTTAAAAGTGATGACAATACCCAATACGAAATTCGTAGAAATTCCTAGCTTTTATTTGGTATAACCATCAGTAAATTAGCTCTCTAAGTCTATCTCTACCTTGGACAGCAGCAGGATGAACCTCTTTCCCAATAGATACAATCGACGAGATTTCTTCTTCCAAAAATGCTAGGACAGCCCGATCCATATCGTTTCTAGCTAACAAATTCTTTCCTGCCATATCGCTAAACCTATGAGCCTTGTTGCGATCAAGCTTATCGGCTAGATATGTCACTTTAGCAATTGAACTCAGGCCACAATTGAAAGTTGTATGCCATCGAACCGCTTCCAATACTTCTCCGTCGTTTATACCAAAACAATCCGATAACATCTCTGCTCCTACCGGTCCATGTAATAAAACCCTGTGGATATCTTCAAGGGGATGTATCTGCAATCCATATCTTATTGCTAAGCGATGTAATTCGTCTCCCTTAATACTTCTGGCTATATCGTGACACAAAGCTGCTAATCCCGCTTTCTTAGTGTCGACATCATGTAGTGTGGCAAGTTCAATTGCCTTGTTATAAGCCCTAACTAAATGTTTCACTAATCCAGGTGGGAGAAGTTCTAAATGCTGGTCCAGTTTCGCATTTCCACTAGAGATTCCTATGGATTGGTCCATATTAATTAATTCCCTCAAGAAATCTTTGACTACACCCGAAGTGTACTAGATAGCAGCCTCGAGATTATTTCGTAGTCTGTAAACTGAGTCTTTTGCCTACGGAAATTCCGAAATCACATATCATACAACTCACCGTGGAATAAATAGCTGTATCAGAATGTTGACCAATACAGCTAGTACTATCATAAAAAACACCCAAGAGACAAAGTTTATAACAGGGCTTTTAGTCCGCCCAAATGGGGTCATATATCTCACCGCCCGTAATACCGTTTCTGTTCCACTTCATTTCCTGAATTACTGTCGTTAACCCAGGAAGGAAACACCATTATTACCCTGTCAACCAAAGAATGTATTCAACTGCCAATACAATACCTCCTCCGATCAAAAGGCCCTTAACCACTCCATAACTCAACATTTTCTTTATCAACATTCACGACCTTGCGAACTTAATGTTACCGAAAAATGTGAGCGCATTATATCATTACAGATCCCGTTAATAGTCATTGGGTAAGATTTCCCTCTAGGATCACAATTATAGAAAGGTCCTATATAGAAAGGTCCTATATTTGCAAAAGCTTCCCGATTTTCGCGATCAGATGGCTCTTGAGTTGATTACGTCCATCAAGGGCATCAACGTTTCGTCTGATAACGGTCTCGTCCCTTCCTCTACATCGTGTACCAAGGTCACCAAACGCTTAATCAACGGAACTTCAACATCGGATTCCGTCGCCATCTCTATCAGAATCCCAATTTGATCGTCAACTTCAGTTTTCCGCCGTCTGACCGCTAAGTCACGCCATATCCCAGAATGTGTTTTTGCGGACTTCATATTAAAGGCAACCAATCCAGATATACATCGGTCAGCTTCAAAACGATCACTACCTGGTAAGAACGCTGTGGGATCGAACCCGTTAAAGCCAACGGGAGTTACACAGCGTTTTCGGGCTAGTGCCATAACTTCCCTCGCAAGTCCGCTCCATATTGGAGTGAACTCGGTTTTCGCAAAATTATCGGCCATGGATCTATTCGTTAAGGCTGTCGCAAACAACATGGCCCCGTAGGCTAATTTGCCCCATAGGTAACCCCAGATATTATCAGTCAACACAGTATCAGAATCGAATTTTTGCATCAGATTAAACATATCATTGGTTCTCGGATAGACCGATCCATCTAACTCGCCCAGCACAACAGCTCCGCGATTTCCAAAGAGTATTCTCCCCGGCCCAAGCCAGTCCGCTCCGAAATTCAAAAAAGCACCCATTGTCCTGGGCCGACCTACGATTTCGGATATAACCATCTCATTTAGCCCATTTTGAGCGGACAAAACATATCCATCTTTATCTAAATGAGGCAATAACATTTTAGTAGCTTGTCGAGTGTGATGAGCTTTTACAGCGAGGACTATCCGGGAAAATCGACCAACCACATCTTCCGGCAATAAGGCCCTTAGGTTAACCTTAAATTCCTCGACCGGTCCTTCTATTTGAAGTCCTGATGTGTTACAAGCCTTTACGTGCTCGGACACCACGTCTACCAGAACCACATCTTCTCCTGATCTGGCCCAATAGGCTGCTAAGGTCCCACCGATAGCTCCTCCACCCCATATTAAAATAGGATCATTCATTTCAACCTCTACTTGAAAATCACGGTTGGGTCACCAATTAACAATAAATT
>CAJXDJ010000216.1 GCA_913052045.1 uncultured Dehalococcoidia bacterium | reverse complement strand
TCATAAAAATCATGAAGAACCTGATGATTTCACAAAAAACTAAAAATCTCAAGAACGAAAGTGTTTTTAACTGCACTGGCGTAGGCTAAATCTCGACGGCATGTTTTTCATTTTCTCCTTCAGATTCTCCCTGAAAATCCAGATTCCTGTGCTTTTCCGACTTGCGCCTGCCTAGCTTTCGCATCTGCAACATGAGTCACCGTACAACTATTAACCACGATAACGTCGGGGCCATCTTCTATGTCCACCAATCTATACCCTTCATCGTTGAACCGCCTGGCCATTTCTTCGCTATCGGCTTGATTAAGTTTGCACCCATGAGTTTCAATTGCAATAGTTAGTTCCATCTAAATCATCCAACCTTTTTATCGTATAATCAATCATAGTACAGTAACACCCAAGTTTGATAAATATTATCAAACCGATCATAAATAGGTGAAAAGTTTTAACATCCATGAATGGCTTTTCTCTAGAATTGCAATAAGATACTAGCTTTGAAGCTTAATCACAAAAATCCTAAGATGCTAATTTACGATATATCTAGGCCATTAAATAACTATGTCGAAACATATCCAGGCGATCCTAAGTTTAAACTTAGTTACTTAAAGACCATGGAAGAAGGAAGCCCTTTCTCTCTCAGTTCGTTCTCAATGTCATCACATACAGGCACTCACATCGACGCTCCATCCCATTTCCTTCCAGGAGGATCAAACATAGATGAATTGCCTTTAAGTCTATTAATAGGTACGGCAGTCCTTATCCAAATAACCCAAGAATCTATTGATGCTCAGACCCTTGAAGAATCCAATATACCTAAGAACACTTCTAGATTATTAATTGGTACAAAGAACCCTAGATGCAAAGGGATGACGATTGACGGAGCAAAATGGGTGATGGAAAGAACTATTAACCTCGTCGGAATCGACCGCCTATCCATTGAGGACCCCGATTCAAAAACATTCCCCATTCATAAATATCTACTTTCTAACCGTGTAGTGCTAATAGAAGGGCTTAAGCTAGATGCAATTCCGGCTGATACATATAATCTGATTTGCCTGCCACTCCCAGTTTCGTCTGCAGAAGCCGCACCAGTAAGGGCTGTACTGACTAAGAGCGTTGTTAAAACTGAGAAATAAAACCTGTCTCTCTGTTTCACCCTGTTATATCTGCATGTATAATGGAACAGTGAGCACTCTCAAAACCAAGCGAATCATCAAGTCAAAAGGGTTTGACTGGAGCAATGAAAATGTCCCGAATTAGGCGAGTTATGTTGGTTCAACCGAGATCCCCAGGAGGGAATTTTGAGTATGTGGCAATACCTCGGCAAGGTTTGTTATTCCTATCTGGAGCTCTCCAACAATCCAAAGGACGCTATCTCTATGAACGAGAGATTCATTTTGAAGATCGCAGCGGGAAATTAGATATTGAAAAAGATCTAGACGGAGTTGATGTCCTAATGGTTTCTGCTCTTATAAATGAAGCCCCTAGGGCTTACGAAATTGGTCGGCTAGCAAAGCAAAACCACCCTAAGATAATATCTATAGGTGGCGGCCCTCATATGACCCCACTAGCAGAAGAAGCTATTCGGGAAGGCAAATTCGATGCAATCGTCCTCAGGGAAGGGGAAGACATTATAGCCCAACTCACGGAGGTCCTTTTAACTTATAAAGATGCCGACTTAATTCAAGCATTACATAAAATTCCTGGAATCGCATTTATGGAAGGCAGCCGTCTAGTTGAAACTCCCAGAAGGGGTTTGATATCCCCGGACTTTGTCCCACTACCAGACTTTTACTCCATCAGAGATTTAACTCCTTCTAAGCCATTAATGGGCGGAGTATTAGAAACCGTACGAGGGTGCACTGAAAAATGCACGTACTGCCAGGTTATTCAACAATTTCTTGGCTATCGTATGATATCGAGGGAAACGGAATTAGCCCGTTTAACACAACTACAAAAAATGGCAGAAGATGGCCTAATAACAACGAATCAAGGCAATCGATTTAGTGTCTTCGTCTCAGATGACCTACATCCACCACCCTTACGTGCAGTTAAATTCCGGAATGAACGTTTGGAACGAATAAAGAATTGGAAAGGCTATACCGATGACATGTACCTTATATGTCAATCAAGAGCAGAGATAGGACAAGATCCTGAGTTATCCGAAGCGCTTAAAGATATCAACATGGAAATGCTTTACGTAGGCGTGGAATCTGATGACGCTAGGAACCTTGAGTACGTAAAAAAACGACAAGAGCCAGGTCAAGTTTTTAAGGATCTAATTACTCTTAACAACATGGGATTTGCAGTTGTTGCTATGACAATCATTGGCCTTCCTCATGACACTGAAAAAAGCATTATGGAAATGGCCGCACGTATCAGTACAGTAAGTAAATACCAGACTGCTAACTGGTTAACACCCTTACCTGCAACTTCAAATTGGGATGACCTTATTCCATTAAATGGGAACGGAGACATACTGAAGGACGATGAAATGCGTCCGTATCATCTGTACACCGGACGCCAGTTTGTACATCATG
>CAJXDJ010000215.1 GCA_913052045.1 uncultured Dehalococcoidia bacterium | reverse complement strand
CTGGCATTGTTATCTACGAAGCTTAAAAACGCATCTCTGACTTCTATGTCCGTTGCCTGATCACGGTATTCCTGGAGCAATTGTTTAAGGGGGTTGCGATGCATGATTTAACTAATGGACTAACAGCTCCACCTTCTGCCAACTTTTTTCGTTGTTAAACCAGCTTGGTCAGGCATAAGAAAAAGAAACTATCTCGATCATCGTTTACTACCCTACATTTTATGACAAATCAGACAGACTCATCTGGTGATTCAGGCCACGCCTTGTATTGGCGGGCAAACATCAAAATTCTACTGTTTCTCATAGCTATTTGGTTTATTGCTTCATTTGGCCTGGGTATCATCGCTGTCGATTGGTTAGACCAATTCAAGATTATGGGTTTCCCGCTTGGGTTTTGGATGGCTCAACAAGGCTCTATCATCGTTTTTCTACTAATTATTGCCTTCTACACCTGGAAGATGAACCGCGTGGACAAATCCTTTGGAGTTGAAGAGGAAGAACCTAAACAAGCAGACTTCGAAATTTAAGAAATCGAGGTAATTACTAATCATGCCATTATCTTTATGGACATTCCTTTTTATTTTTCTCAGCTTTGGTCTCTACATAGGAATAGCTATTTGGACCCGAGTAGCCTCCACTAAAGGATTTTATGTTGCGGGAGGATCCGTACATCCAATTCTGAATGGTGCAGCAACGGCAGCAGACTGGATGTCTGCTGCATCATTTATATCAATGGCTGGAATTATTCAACAACTACGACGTGGTAATTAGCCCTACTATTCTATATAAAATGAACAAAGCTAGATACGAAACACCTGCTATCGCCTCCCAGGGAATTCTTAGCAAATTTGGGAAAGGCAGTGGAGATTCGACAATCGTGGCAGCCTTCTTGGGCACTCCTGCGTTAACCATTCCTTGTGGATTTGATTCTAATGGACTTCCCATAGGCTTGCACATTATGAGTAGTCATTTTAAGGAGGAAGAAGTTCTCCGTGTTGGTTACCAATACGAACAGGCGACGGACTGGCACAAAAAGAGGCCTCTGCTTAAAGAATAGACCCCAAGAAGGTATGGCATGACTATCATAACCTATAGTTCAGTCCTGTTCGTTCGAAGCTCCCAAGCAAGCCTTTCTAGTGATGTAATACGCCTAGTTTCCCTAAGCGCTCTGTATACTTTTGTGGCTTTGCCACCAGTATAATCATTTGGAAGCATTCCTGATTCTTCGACAAGCAACACTTTCAGACAATGTTCAATCTCTTGTAAATTTATAAGATTCATGTCTGCAAACACTCCATTGCAAACCACTATATAATCTGCCGCGTAGATCAGATGTCTATTTTTAACTCGGATTTCCTCATCAATCGCTGATGGGTCAGGGACGGAGACAAACTCAAGGCCTAGTATCCAGGCCGACCTTGTATCATTACTTCCATCGTTGAGAATTCCGGCTGTAACTATGAATCCAGCGGTTTTTAGCGTGTACAAAACCTCACTTGTCTGGCCCCCTCCCCCAACCACGTGAACACGCATTCTTTGCACACTGCTTGGAACGGGTGTAATCAAATTTATTCCATGCAATTCTAATTCCCCAGTCAGTAAATCGTGCGCTACGTAGGAGTTTACGTTAAAGACCCTTCGGATATTATCTGCGGTCAGGACTTCGTCTGGAGTTCCACATTGAATTAGTCGTCCCTTATCTAAAAGTATGATCCTATCACAAAACCTGGCCGCCAAGGGGAGGTTATGAATGGCAGCCATCGTGGTCAGTCCATTTGATGAAAGGTCTTGAATTAACGTCATAACTTCTATCTGAAACTGAATATCTAAGTTTGCCGTCGGTTCATCCAGCAGCAGTAAATCGGGCTGTTGTGTGAGTCCTCTTGCAATAAATACCCGTTGTCTTTCTCCCGCAGATAGCTTATCAACTGTTTCGTCAACCAGAGAGGTTATTTTCATAGCGGCCATGGATTGTAGGACTATATCCCTATCGCTATCAGTCTCGGTTTGAAATCTTTTCATATATGGGTATCTTCCCATTAACACAATTTCAAAACAGCTAAACCCGAACGTATAGGGAATGTGTTGAGGAACCACCGAGACCAGCCTGGCCCTATCTGAAAGCTTGATCTCATTCAACGAACATCCCATGATGTAGACAGATCCAGATACGGGGCTTATTAACCCTGCTACTGTATTAATCAAGGTTGTTTTTCCCGATCCTCCCTTGACAACTTGAACGCTTATATTTTCCCTGGGGTACAAAAATGGCAACACCTCTCAAAATGTTCCTAAGGGTCTATATTAGTGATATTAACAATAAAATCCCATTCAGTATATTTGTATAGGTCATAGTTTCCGTTCCCGGACTAAATATCTACGGGAATGGGGGTGTGAATTTTTGAACGGCAATCCCCGCGTAAAAGGGGTAACTTTCGGAACCACACCGCAATCCACGCGTAAGTTACCTTTGTAACTGTAACCTTGTAGAATTATGCATTATTCTGGAATATAATGACAGAATTTTTTACATGTTTAGGGTATGTTTAGGGAA
>CAJXDJ010000214.1 GCA_913052045.1 uncultured Dehalococcoidia bacterium | reverse complement strand
TAGAGGTTCGAATGTCATTTTGGATTGTGTTGATAAATCCAACCGAGGGATTTCTTTATTAAACCGTCGATCTGGAAACAGTAAAGCATATTGGATGGGTAGCTTCATATCAGGAACTGCTAATTGTGCTTTTATTGAACCATCACCAAATTCTACCATTGAGTGTATAATGCTTTGGGGATGGATTACTACCTCTATCTGCGACCAGTCAACCTTGAAAAGCCATTTTGCCTCTATTACCTCAAATCCCTTATTCATCAAAGTAGACGAGTCTATAGTGATCCTCGGGCCCATATTCCACGTCGGATGTTTAAGTGCTTGATCTGGTGTGACATTATGTAGGGAATCCTGTGGTATACCCCGGAACGGACCCCCAGATGCAGTTATTATAATCCGTTGCGGATTAGAAGATTCACCACGTATGCATTGCCATATGGCATTGGGTTCGCTGTCGACTGGGAAAAGTTCGCCATTCAGGTTCGCAAGATCAGTTATTAAAGACCCAGCCATTATTATCACTTCTTTGTTGGCTAAACACACTCGTTTGCCCGCTTGTAGAGCTCGGACCGTCGGATAGAGGCCAGCTTTTCCTGTTGTGCTTATCATCACGATATCAGTAGACTGATCACTGGCCATCTTGTCGGGATCGGTCCTTATCAAATGTGTTTCGTTGTTGAATAAAGCTGGATGTGACGCCGAAAATACCATCCGAGGTTTGAATTCGTAGATCTGGGCTATCAATAAATCCGTATTTTTGTCGGCAGCTAAACCTATTACCTCGAAGTTATCCGGGAATGCCCTCACGATTTCTAGTGTTTGTCTTCCTACAGATCCTGTTGACCCTAGGATTACCAAGCGTTTTCTTTCCACAATGTCCTCTTCAATTATTAAATCTGAGTGGTAATGACTATGTAATATGTCAAAGGCAAGGTTACTATTAATGAATCTATGCGATCTAGTAATCCCCCATGACCGGGGAGTATAGATCCGGAATCCTTAACGTGAGCTATTCTCTTAAGGCACGATTCCAACAGATCTCCCATCTGTCCAAATATTCCTATCAATCCACCAAGTACTGTTTGTTCCAACAGTGTAATGGGTATGTCGAGCATCAAACATAAGCCATAAGATGCGGCCATCGCACATAGTAATCCCGCTGCAGCCCCTTCCCAGGTTTTGTTTGGGCTTACGGCAACTAACAATTTGTGCTTACCCAAAGCCCTGCCTGCAAAATATGCACCTGTGTCTGTGCTAAAAGTCACGAGTATGGTGTAGATCAGCCACTCTCGTCCTTGATAGAGAATGCCATCGCCCAGTTCTCTTAATAAAATAGAATGGGAAAGCAAAAACCCCACGTAAATTGGGCCGATAGCTGTGAGAAACACAGTTCTTAGAGAAATCTTATTCTTTGGGTCTAGTACGCACGATATTATGGGTATAGCTAAGCAAATACCAAATAAGGCAATTGTGGAATAATTGTTGTTGGAAAATTGGCTGTTGACAACAAACAAGAAAGTTAACAAAAGAGTAAATGGAGCGATGTCTAGAGCCCCCGCTTTTTGAGCTAGCCTGTTAAACTCTTTAATCCCCCATAAGGACGCAAACATTACCAGCAAAGGGAGTAATGGGAACCCTTGCCATACAATCCCAACGATTATTGGTATTCCCACGAAGCCAACAAGTGTTCGCACTATCATGACCCAAGGGCCTTTTCTATGGATCCAAAGCGTCTTCTTCGACTGGCAAATTCATCTAGTGCTTCAACGATTTGCTTGGCTTGCAGGTCTGGCCAATGCACAGGAGTGAAGTAGAATTCGCTGTAGGCAGATTGCCATAAAAGGAAATTGCTTAATCTCTTTTCGCCACCGGTTCTTATAATTAGGTCAGGGTCTGGTATGTTATGGGTGTACAGGTATTTGTTTAGAAGTGTTTCCTCTATTTCTTGTCCCGATATGCCATCCGATAAAATTTGTTTTATGGCTCTTAAGATCTCTGCTCTTCCCCCATAATCAAAAGCTATACAGAGGGTCATTGCTTGGTTGTGTTTCGTTAGGTTCTGGGCATGATCGACGGATGTCTTCAATTTTCTGCCTAAACGATCCGAGCGCCCCAAATGAATTATTCTTACCCCGCTTTGATGAAGTCTTTCGGTCTCTGTTTCTATGACGTCCTCAAGTATACCCATTATTCCCAACACTTCTGACTTCGGTCGACTCCAGTTTTCGGTTGAAAAAGCATATATGGTTACAAATTTAACCCCGGCTTCCCCAAGTACATTCAAAATCATCCGAATTTTGTCTACGCCAGCCCTGTGTCCCGCTATTCGTGGTAAACCCTTTTTCAGAGCCCAGCGGCCGTTCCCGTCCATGATAATTGCTACGTGTAGTGGTAAATCAATAGGGTTGGGGCTATTGCCGGATATGGTTTGTTTGTTTTCCGGAATGCTACTCATCTGTACCTACTTATCGGGCAAGGTCAGGATCAAGTTTCAGGGTTACACGGTCATTAGGTCAGCAGATTTTTGATCGTATAGGTTGTCCATAATTGACGTATATGACGCAGTTTGTTTTTGCAAATCCGTTTCGGCGCGTTTTTCTTC
>CAJXDJ010000213.1 GCA_913052045.1 uncultured Dehalococcoidia bacterium | reverse complement strand
GGACGCCGCTGCCGTACTGTCGGCATCGTAGCTATACGGTGTGTCGATCGTGCCGGTCAGGGTGGCGGTGGAGGTAAACGCCGGTGGTGGACCCACAGGCTCGACCAGCACATCGTCATACTCAGCACCCTGCATCACTTTGACTACGGCATCATCCGATAAAACACTCCCTAATGCAGCAATGTCTTTGACAACTACCGTGTCAATAATGTAGATCTTGCTACAAGTTGCTACCTGAATTAAACAAACGTGTTCAGGATATGCATGACGACTGTTTGATTCAGTGTCCAAAGCAATATATCTCTCCGCCAGCAAAGAATTGCACAGATCAGGTATCTGGTCGGAAGAGGTTATGAGCTCTACGTTATTAATTGACTCCATCTATTTCGAATTGTATTGAGAAAACGGTTTGTTCAGTCTATCAATAGTACCATGGTAGAAACCTTTGAGATAAGGATAAACCTCCAGAGCCAGAGTCTTAGCTTCTTCTTCGTCCTTGGTCAATGGTCGATCTAACGCATCCCTAATCTCACCGTACAACTTCTCTTTATCTATTTTAGTGATCTTTTTATCCTTCATCACCACCTCACCGTCTACAACAACCGTATCTACATCGGTGTCTTTTCCACGCTGGACAAGCATCTCAAGAATAGAAGATTCAGGCGCCAAATAAGGCTTCTCCAATCTCTTAAGATCTAATAAAACCATATCCGCTTTTTTGCCCACTTCTAATGATCCAATATCTGTTTCCAGCCCAGTGTTTACCGCTCCGTTAGTGGTAGCCATCTCAAACACTTGAAACGGGGTAATGGGGTCAAATTCAACCCCAGGCATACGGTGTAATTTAAGAACTAGCCTCATCTCCTGCAACATATCCTTATCATCATTCATGCCCATATCATCTGTGCCCAACGCAACTCTAATGCCTTTTTCCAACAAATAGGGAACTGGCGCTATGCCTGACAGCAAACGAAGATTCGATGACGCATTGTGACACACACTAGTTCCGGTCCTCTCCAAAATATCGACATCCTCCTCCGTCAGCCAAATACTATGACCGCAGACTACCTCGTCACCTAGAAATCCAATATCCTCAAGATGTTGCACCGCGCTCTTTCCATATATTCTCAGCCCAAAAAGCTTTTGATAAATAGTTTCAAGAAGATGGATATGCGTTGTGGTTTTATACTTCACAGAAAGGTCTTTTAAGCCTGTGAGCAATCTGTCTGAGCAACGTTGTGCGTTAGTGGGGGCCGTATTAACGGTAACCCTGCCTCTGTTCGTACCGTTATATTTTTTAATTACATCCTCTGATGCATCAACTAGTTCATCGGCAGGCCAATACCCTTTACCCATAAAATTCGAAAACCTTTGGCCTAAATTACCTGGTAAACTTTGTGCAAACTCAGTCTCCCCTCCCCTTGGTCCACCCACCATAGAATTCTGGTCCTGAAGGATGGGAGCGTAGCATAATCTAACGCCAACATCCTGATAAGCCCTTATGACTTTATCTGTCGACTCTTCATCTATGGGAGCAACCCCACGTCCAGGTGTGTACATTATTTGAACAGTGGTAGTACCTGATTCTATCATTTGTATAGCTCCATACAGATGTTCTAAATAAGGATCAAGTGTTCTGGAGCCTATCCTCCCCAACCCAGTGAGCTCTAAATTGGTATGAGATACTCCTAATTGAAGACTAGATATGCCTATATGGTCATGGTCATTCACCAATCCTGGAAATACCAGGAATTTATCTCCACCTATTACCTCTACTGATGGGTGTCTTTGGTGTAAATCCCTGTAAAGGCCTATTTCCTGGATCAATCCGTTTTCCTGATAAATACATCCATCGCGAATTATGTCAGCGGAAAATTTACCCGTGACTTTTGAAATAATGTATTTGCCTCTGAGCAGTGATGAAGACACATAAACTCCCTAATTCAAAAAAGTTATTTTCTAACCCACCATTCTCCCCATGATCCCTGGATATCAGTCTCATTAAATTGATCGTCAAGGATAACGTCCAGAACGTAAGGACGATCGCTGGCTAGCGCCTGCTCCAAAGCTGGTCCTAATTTTATCGGATCCTCTACTCTAATTCCGTCGATTCCATATGCGTGTGCCTGCTTTACAAAATCAATGGGGTTATCATAAAAATCCATGCCCAAGTATGTACTCTTGCGTTCCGTTCCGGTGAGATATCTCGCCATATTCTCTCTTAGTACTTTGTAACTCCCATTATTGCAGAACACATAAACAACTGGGATATTATAATTAGCCGCTGTCCACAACGATTGAATGGTATACATAGCGGTTCCATCACCGATGATGCCGACCACTGGCCTATCTGGAGCCGCTAGTTTCATTCCCAATGTAGCGCCCATTCCAAACCCTAGACTACCACCACGTCCTCCTATTAGGGTTCCAGGCACATTAAATTCCAATGCATCCAACAATGTGGCCCTATTGGTTATAGAATCATCGCATATAAGGGCTTCAGAAGGTAACGCATTGCTTAATTCGTAAGCAAATCTCTCCGGAGACATGGGCAAGCTATTCCACCGTTGGAGTAAACGATTGTCTATTCTCTCTCTTCTAATAATTTGTTCTTTCACCAC
>CAJXDJ010000212.1 GCA_913052045.1 uncultured Dehalococcoidia bacterium | reverse complement strand
TTTATAGCCTGGATTTGTTGCTTCGGCTAGCCATTGTGATAAACTTTTGGTTACAATATTATCTTCGCTAAGTTTAATAGAAAACGGCTCTGCCAATACACTTGAATAATCGATTTCTGGGATATCTGACCCTATAAGTACAGCATTAGAGTCATAGACGATTCTTCTTCCTAGTGAAGAGATCATTCTTTCTCCTAAGTTTCTTCCATATTGTTTTCTATGCAAAAATGGACCAGGAAGCCATTCAGAAAGAGGGAAGCTAGTCAATTCTTCCATAGTATCAATAGACCATTCCGCTATTGTTTCCCGCTCCGTTCTGCATGGGCAGTCAGAATGTATAGTACCTCTAGGACATCGATTGTCGAAAAAGAAGAAAATTGTACCCAAAGACTTAAAAAACGAAACCTTCATCTCGTACATGCCCGATTCAATCTATCGGCATAAAGTCGATGCAGTATTCGCCTCATCTAATGTGAGTCGGCAATTAATGTTGTCAGCGAGGACTACCGAAGCAATTTTCCAGATGGTAGCCTCAGGGCTTGGCGTTTCTATAATAGGGCCATCATTTCCCCAGATGAATTTTAGGCCAGGGATTGCCAGTATTCCGTTCCAGCCAGCCATACACGGAGATCTTGCATTGCTCTACCTGGATCACAGGCCTCTTAGCATGGTGGCTGAGAGATTTGTTGACATGACTGAGGCATACATCAAGTCTGCTTTATCTAAGCGGAAACCATCAGGACCGAGAGGTCGCAAGTCTGGTCGCTAAGGCAGCCTTAAAGCTTGCCCTCTGTCGTGCATCATGAATGGTCTCATAATTACGTGGATAGTGTTCTCCACAAATGACCTTGAGGCACACAAAAACTGGACCGGGCCCAGCGAGGACCTCAGGCAGTCCTTTTCTTAATTCTTCGATGTTGTCGAAGTTATATGATCTTGGAAAACCAGCTGCAGTTGCAATTGAGGAAAAATCAGTCTCAAATCCCCCTGGAATTGGGAATTCTCCATTGACCTCATAGATCGCATTATGAAGAACAAAATGCCAGAGGTTTTCTGGCCCGCAGGAGCCGATAGTCACAAGAGAGCCAAGATTCATAAGGAGGCTGCCATCACCATCTAGTATCAGTACCTTCTGATCAGTACATCCCAAGGCTAAGCCCAAAGCATGAGAAGACGCCTGACCCATAGCGCCAGTGCATAAATAATTTAACTTGTGGGGCCTGATCTTCATCCAATCAAAGGCTGATTGAAATACAGGAACTACGATGTCATCTGGACAATGGGTTGCTAAAAGGCTAAGAGCTTCATCTCTACGCATAGTCATAGCGGAGCCCTCGTTACCAAAAATACGTAAGGGCTTGATTTCTTATAAGCGCCATCAATCAGATCTGATATCGAAGAGACATCAGATTGTTTGTCTAGTACATGAAAGCCAATTTGCATTAATTCCAGCATTGGAATAATGATTCGTACGCCGTTTTTACTTGACTCGTTTGGGGAAGAATCTGGTTCAAGGCCTTGTAACCCAACCAGCATGATAATGGGCAGTTGATAGTCCATACCCATAGCACGGATTGAATTAATTGAATCCAAAAAGCCAGTATGTTGCATCATCACCACAGCTCGGTTCTCAGAATAGGAAAGACCAGAGCAGATGGACACTCCTTCATCTTCTTTGCATATAGTAATTAGTTGAAAGTCAGGATCTCGAGAAATCGGCCAGAGTAACCCATCACATGTGACGATATCAGGTAGCGCAATGACAAAGTTGACCCTAGCTTTTTTTAGTTCACTGACTATCGATGAACCATCTATTGTGTTATCTGAAACCATTATTTAGGCTTTCAGTTCGCACTTAAAAAAATCAGAAGTTTCTGTATCACAGTAGTCCATAACATTACTCATACATGTTCCACGGTTGCCGTTTAACAGCAAGAATTCAAGCGGGTTAATGAGTCGAGTCCAATACTAAATAATTTTTGTAGCGTTTTCGCCATATTTAAGTTCAAGCTCGTGCGCAATAAAATTTACTCTATCCTCAGCTTCATATTTATCGGCATCAAAGAAAATTGCTGCGACATCTTGTTGTAACGCACTCATCATTAAGCGATCATCACTTGGGTCGGGTGGTATTCGTAGAACAGTGTCGCCTCCATATGTGTGAAACGGGTGGGTTTCAGTCCCAAGAGGTTGAATCGGGTCTTTACCCTGTTCCATACTGCGGATATCTTTTTTTAGTTTTGAACGCAGCATTGCGACGCCTGCGTCAGTTGATCCAAGATATTCTCGTTTATGGATATTTATTGGACCTTGACTGGTCCAGACTTCCCAGTCGCCAGGGTTGGTGATCCGTTCTTCCGCAGAACGATGTGCAGTCTGGCCATAAAAATCAACTTTCTCCCAACCAACTTCATCCTTATTGCCTTGTCGGAGCACTTCATCTTTATCATTGAAATGTCTCCATCCAAATTTACGACTATTCGTGTCGTCTATTGGGACCACCCATTTGGTCAGGCTAGTGCGACCAAAAAGTTTAGGAGAGTCGAGTCGTTGAAACATGCCACCGTTTTGGGCAAGATTTGGGGTTAAGTGATCATGAAATCGCATCATTACCAGATCACC
>CAJXDJ010000211.1 GCA_913052045.1 uncultured Dehalococcoidia bacterium | reverse complement strand
TCATTAAGCCCAACCAAAAGTAAGACCGGACTGCGTTCTGCAAAATACCTTTTAACATCAGACCAAGGTGAAGCCCGAAAAGAAACTAATGTAAAAAATAACCCCAAGGTCAAGACCCTGACACCATGAGTAAAAAGAACCGGTAGCCCATCAAGAGCCATTTTCCCTAATACATTAGAACCACCGACTAGCAAAGCCGCAAATATCAAAACATAAAATGAACGACCTAAAAAGACCCTACCTACACCCTGTTTAATTTTGATTGATAGAAGCATACAACCCACAACGGTTGAAACTATCCCGAGCCATTGCAGCAACGATATAGATTCATCCAATACGGTGAGACCCAAAAGAGCCGCAAATATGGGAGCTGACTGGGTAATCGGAATTGTTCTAGAAACTTCTTGGGTGAAAAGAATCCGCTGCCAGAGTATAGCTCCCATGGCAAACAATAAACCCGACATAAAAGCAAACACGATTAACAGATAATCGATTCCAGAAGGGATTCCAAACGCGGTTAAGATGATAATTCCCGAGGGGATTTGGACGATTCCCATCATCAAAGGTACGGTTGAAGATGATGTTCCGAACCTGTGCTCAGCTTTGTCGGAAATACTTACTAACCCCATCACCGCGGCACTGGCTAAAACTAATATAGTCCAATCCACATCCACACCCACTCAAGTTAATGCCACTAACTAGTCCGATAATTCTCGCTCAAACAACCTTTAGGATAAGGACCAAGAGTTCACCATTTTCTGAACACAGGGGTCTGTCTATCATGGATTTGGCCCAACCAAGAGAATTCTAAGCTTAGTCGGATTCCTCAAAACTGATTCATATTCAAGATTAAGTCTACGTCATGCATGCTTCAACAACTACCAACATATATCACAGTTTAATACTAAAACTCACCTCTATCGATCTACATTAGTGTGTGGCATTAACTTCTAGGCCATTAATCCTCTCTTCACCGGCGATACGGTGGTATAATCTGTTAAACTCCTAAGTGAGATGTAGTCTGGCTACCGTGTAGACTACATTCATCTGGTTTACGACGTGTCGAATGATTTACATGCAAAAAGGTCAGTTCTCAATGGCCGAGATTATTAAGAGAGTAGACATTACTTCCGAACTATGGAAAGTCTGGGTAAAACCCGAGAACAAATTGCCGTTCGTACCAGGTCAATACTGCACTATCGGAGCTGAAATGATCGAGCGCCCATATTCGATTGCATCATCTCCAGACGAACCAGCTATCGAACTATTCCTAGACCTCTTGCCTTTCCCCGAAGGCAAACTTACGCCTATACTCCATGAATTAGCAGTTGGAGATAAGTTAACATTGAGACCAAGGGCTAAAGGCAGATTCGTATTACAACCCCAATTTAAACAGCATGTGTTTATGGGAACCGGCACAGGAATAGTGCCTTACGTAAGTATTCTACGCAAATTCTTAAATGATGACCAATGGCCTAATGGTGGAATAAATCGGTCAGACTACCAATTCCACGTCTTGAATGGGGTTAGTTATCAAGATGAACTAGGGTATATAGAAGAACTCAATAGAATGGCATCAGAAAATAATTTCATAGAGTTCACACCATCAATAAGCCGTCCCAAAGAGCAACGTAATAATAGTTGGATTGGAACCACAGGTCGTATCAACGAGATTGTAGAAGATTATATCAATGACCGGAATCTGGAAGCCTCGGATACATGCATATACGGGTGTGGTCATCCCAAGATGATCGAAGACGTACGCGAGAGATTCCAAAATAGTGGATACCAGTTCGTCGAGGAACGATTTTGGAAAGAGGCCGGTTGACACATAAATAAAAGGTGAATTTATGGCAAAAGGACAGAATGCAAAAAAAGCGGTCAAGAAACATGCAACAAAAACTTTAAAAGAAAAACGGCTCGAAAAAAAACAAAGAAAGCCTTAAGTTAAGTTCCCTAAATGTCGAAGATAACCTGGGACCCATGGTTTCCTTGCTTACTCCTACCTTCAAGGGAAACTAACCGAAAACATTAACAACAAGTAAATTAAACCAGTTGATTGCGATCAAAAAAACTCTTGGTTCAATTGAACCCACTGTTTTCATGCGATAGTACCTTTAATCAGCCAAGGTCTTCCTGTAATCGGTAAGTCAACCAGGCAACCCTAAGCTTAACTACTTGCAGATCCCACAGATTTATTGATCATGCCTAGCTGTTCCGATTCAAAGGGCAGATGGCAAACCCAGCAACTACAGATAAACCACCAGCCAGTATCAGTACCGATCCTAAGTTTATCTCACCCAACACGCCGGCCAAAACAGCTCCCAATGCGGCTATTCCCTCTCCCACAGCTGAAATTAATCCCAAGACTGTCGATTCACGATTCCCAATCTTTTCTAACGCCATTGCAATGACAATAGAACGGACCGATAACATTAGTATTCCGGTAATGATTAGTAGCGAGAATATGGTGGACTCACTTGAAACAAATGTTATGAGCCACAAGCAAATACCTCCCCCTACCAACCCACCAATAGCCATGGTTTTCCTGCCAACTATGTCCGAAATATGTCCAACAAACGGAGATGCCACAGCTCCCCCAAACAAAAATACCGAGAACGCCAGTCCGG
>CAJXDJ010000210.1 GCA_913052045.1 uncultured Dehalococcoidia bacterium | reverse complement strand
GGAGGCGTTCCTTCTGCGAAGGGATATAGGTATTTTGTGGAAACGTTAGACGATGCGGCCGAGCCGTCCCCGGGCTTGAAACGCAGAGTTAAAAGCAGTTTTGGTGAGGTACAGCCAGATGTTGAGGAATGGATGGATGTGGCTTCTTCGGTTTTATCAGATTTGTCAGAAAACATGGCTATTGTCACATATCCGCAAACAACTTGGCCCAGGATAAAGCACGTACAAATAGTACAAATACATGAATTCTTAGCTCTATTGATCGTCGTACTCGAGCAGGCTCGCTTACGAAAGCATGTTATACCGTTGCAGGAACCTTACAATCAACAAGACCTTGAGGCAATTACTAATAAGTTCAACTTAGCATATAGGGGACTTAACCGGCGTGAAATGCTTGAAAAGACACATGAACTAACGCCTTTTGAGGAACTTATAAAAAAAGACACCTTAGATATTCTAGAAGAAGACGAAGACCAAGGGAACATTATGCACTCAATCGATGGACTTGGAAGACTTTTGTCCCAACCCGAGTTCGAAAGATCCCAGTGTGCTCAAGAAATGTCGGAACTACTCGATGATAATCTTCTCTTGCGATATATCGTGTCAAAAATGTCGAAATCGGACAAAGTTTTGGTTCAAATTGGGGAAGAAAATACCGATGAAAGGCTTAAGCACTTCAGTGTAGTATTTTCTCAATATGGAATGTCTAGTGGAGCAACTGGTGTAGTAGGAGTATTGGGGCCCACCAGGATGAATTACGTGTCTACTATTTGCAATGTGCGGTACCTTTCGTCATATATGACTGACCTAGTTTCATCGGTTCAGTAACAGGTATAACGTAAAAATCATAGACCTCAGATTCCCCTTGGGTTGAGGTCTTTTGCTTTTAGTACGTATAATTTAGTAGAGTGAATCGCTTATTTTGAGGATTGATGTGGCAAAACGAGATTATTACGAAGTATTAGGGGTATCTAAGGATGCCGGTGAGGAAGAAATCAAAAAGGCTTTTCGTAAAAAGGCCTTAGAATATCATCCGGACAAAAATAAGAGTGCTGACGCGGAAGAAAAGTTCAAAGAGATTAACGAAGCCTACCAAATTTTAAATGATACCGAAAAACGATCCAGATATGACCAATTTGGTCACGCCGGGCTTGGCGCACAGGCTGGATTCACTAAGGATTTCGAAGGGGTTGATGTATTTGGTGGATTTGGGGATATTTTTGAATCATTCTTTGGGGATTTTGCCTCGCAAACCAGAAATGCTCCTCGTCGCGGACAGGATATTCAAGAACACGCTATGATTAGTTTTAACGACGCCTATTTGGGTGTAGAACACGAGATCACTGCCTTACGAAACGAGAAATGCCATTTGTGTAAAGGGTCTGGTAGTGCTGTTGGGACTAAACCGGAAAGGTGTACAGAATGTAGAGGCAGAGGTCAAGTGCGAAGGGTCCAGAGAAGCGTCTTTGGTCAGTTTGCTCAGGTAGTAGCATGCCCAACTTGCTCAGGTAGAGGAGAGCTTATCAAGTCTCCATGTGGCAATTGTAGATCTGCAGGAATTGAGCGGAGAAGAGCCAAGATAGCTGTGAAGATTCCCGCTGGTATAGAGAGCGGGATGCAAATTAAATTAACTGGTGAAGGGGAAGCCGGTTTAAATGGTGGGCCTCCAGGTAGTCTTTACGTGAGTATTTCGGTAGAACCACATGAGATTTTTCGAAGAGATAAAACCGATTTATTGTTGCGTTTGTCCTTGAATTTTGTTCAAGCTACAATCGGTACAAATGTAGAAGTCCCTACCATGAGTGAACCGGTGATTCTAAAGATTCCACCCGGGACGCAGCACGATACTACGTTTAGGTTGAAAAATAAAGGTATGCCTCATCTAAGAAATGGTCGGAAAGGGGATATCTTGGCGCAGGTTAAGATCGAAATTCCTACTAGGCTTAGTGCTGAACAAAAAATAGGTATAAAAGAGTTGGCCAAAACTATGGGATGGGACGAAGGTGAAGACCTGGACGATAGGGGTTTGTTGGGTAAAATCAAGGACACTTTTGCTTAGTAACTCTTTTTCATCTTAGAGACCTTGTGGTTGATACCAACTTTTTTTGTATCTGATATATTGTATTCGTGAAATGGAATCAATTAACGGTCAAAGTCCCACATGAACTTGTTGAACCAGTTTCGTATCTCTTTTGGCGGTACGGACGAACAGTATCTATCGAGGAGATAGGCAATGGCAAAGTGTTGATGGGAACATACCTGACAAGCACTTCAAAAAAGCGGAGGGCACATATTGAAGTGGGGCTGAGATTAGTAGGTACGATAATGGATATAGAAGGGCCCTATGTCCAGGAATTAGATGAGGTTGAATGGAAAGATGCATGGAAGGACCATTTTAGTCTACTTCGAATAGGAGACAATATCGTCATTAAGATGCCCTGGATGGATTTCTATCCAAAATCGCATGAAGTAGTGATCGATATTGAACCAGGTCTGGCATTTGGAACGGGATATCACCCGACGACTCAGATGTGCCTGACTCTTATCGACGAGTTAATCGTTCCTAATGCTTTTGTCCTTGATGTTGGTGCAGGGTCGGGGATATTAAGTGTTGCAGCTTCCAAACTTGGTGCTGGAG
>CAJXDJ010000209.1 GCA_913052045.1 uncultured Dehalococcoidia bacterium | reverse complement strand
CATCACTTGGTTTAGTGGTGGGAGTGGAAGTAGAAGTTGGTACGCTTTCTACTTCAATGGCGACTTCCTTTTTGGGTGAGATAACCGGGGTGTCCGTTGGAGCCACAGAAGTTTCGGTCGTGGTAGGTTCAGTCTTTGATCCACCACACGCGGTGACGAAGAGGACAGTTACTGCAAAGAGAGCAAAAAGCGTTCCGGCAATCACCTTGTTTTTCAAAAGCAACCTACTTGATTCCCTGGTATTGGAGCTATGTGTAGCCATCGACCCTCTATTATCTTAAGTTAGTATGATGCAGGTTCCAGGGAATGTTACCAATGGATTATAGTCCATAGGCATGCCAAAATCACTATTCCGAAAAATGTCCCATCAAAAAGACCCAAACGCCATATTTATCCCAAATCATTTTCTAGTCAAATCTCTTTAGTCAGGCGTAACACGAGTTCCCTCCAAGGTTGTGTAAACTGTCCTGTCTTTAAATACCGACTTTTTGAACATCATGTTTCACAGTGTTTATACACAATCTATCGCTTACGATGTCTGAATGCTATTCCATTGCAACATTCAAAGATCGATTTAACTCGGCGGCTTTTGCTATTGCATCCAAAACCGTCATATTCGCAATACTAAATTCTGGTGTAATCTCCAGAGTTTCGGCGCCTATAGCCACATTGGCAAAATGTTCTACCATCAACCTGTATTGATCTGCTCCAGGAATGGCGATCCGATTCCCTATCTCTTGGTCTTGACCACGCATTGTGAAATATGGACTTTTATCCCAGGGAATGAATGCGTTATGGGGAACTTCTATTGATTGGTCGGTACCAATAACTGAAAATGTTTGTTGGAGAGAACTTACGAAGCTACATTCTATTATCCCCATCTTACCTTTCGGGAATTTTAAAATAGCCGTAGTGGTAAGATCAACCCCGGTTTCCCCGAATTCTGAGAAGGCTTGAACCTGTGTAGGTTCCGCTTGGAAAACCTCCCTAGCAATACTAACGCAATAACCGCCTACGTCCAGAAGTGCGCCACCGCCCATTTCGGGTGCAAATCTGAAATTGTTTCTATCTGCAGCATGAAAAGTAAAAGCTGCCCTAATAATCTGCGGGTCACCAATTTCTCCGGATTCGATTAATTTCTGAATATGTTTAATACGAGGCTGGAATTTATGCATCAGTCCTTCCATTAATACCCGTTGGCAATTGTGAGCTTTGTTCATCATCTCGGCCGCTTCTATGGCATTCAATGCCAAAGGCTTTTCACATAAAACATGTTTCCCTGCCTCAAGCGCGCGTAAAGTCCATGGATAATGCAAGTTATTGGGCAAGGGGATATAGACGCCATCTATTTCGGGGTCTTCAATAAGCTCTTGATATGTACCATAAGCCTTAGGGATATCGTATTCGTTTTGCAGTTTGTGAGCTCGCGACAAATCCCTACTCGCAATAGCGGTCAAAACACCATTGTTAGCTAATTTAAACGCGGGTATTAAACACACCCTGGCAATTCGTGATGACCCAAGAATACCCCATCTAAATTGGCGGGTCTTCTCGCCGAACACTGCCAATCAAATGACCAATACGTGGGGGATGCCCCCATTTCGAGCAGATTTTGTCGCGGTTTCCAAAACGGCAACGACTCTGGACGCAGATTCTGGAGTAACTAATAGTTCTTCTCCTGTAAGGATATGATCGGCCAAATTGGAATAAAAACCATCGAATTTCTTTGGGCCCATGGGAAGTTCCTGCCGAAAGGTGTTACCAAACTGATCTTCCTTAGTTAGCGTTAAGGTTGGGTTGATTTCAGTGGTTGGCATGGCCGTTTCAATAAAAAACTTCATCGAGTTGCGTTCAACATAGGTCACTGTGTTCCAATCCCCAACAATAGCTCCTTGTGATCCCAATATGTACCACTTAGGTTTGGGTGCCGTGGCGATATCGCTATAAATGAAATTGGCTTCTTGTCCATCTTGAAAAAAAATCTGGGCCTTTACATGATCGGCATTGGAAACAGAGTGCCATCGTTTTTTATGAGTTGTACCCATCACCTTGGCGGTCTTACTTGGTACAAGATTTAATATCCAATCGATGTAGTGAGCTCCCCAATCATATAAAAGCCCTCCGGACACATTTGCATCGGAATGCCAGTAATCACAGGGTTGTTGGTGGGCGCCTACAAACGTCTCCATATAAAACAGATCACCGATAAGATTGCTTGCTAAGGCCTTCCTTATTGCTAGAAAGTCCGGATCCCACCTCCTATTTTGATAGCAAGTAACTATTCGTTTTTCTCTCTCGGCTACGGATATGAGGTCATAACTTTCTTGAAGGGTAAAACAGAACGGTTTTTCAACTATCACATGTTTTCCTGCCCTTAAGAATTTTATCGCCAAATCATAGTGAGTATTTGGCGGAGTACACAATGTTATTAGTTCCACGGTCGGATCACCGATCAACCCTTCAACATCACTAGTGGATTGTATCTCAGGATAGACCGTTTTTGCGAATTCCAGAGTTCTGGGGTTTAGATCGCAAATAGCAGTTAATTCCATTCCCTGAAGCGAAGATACAATTTGCGTATGGATATACCCCGCTGACCCTTCATTCCCAAAACCAACGATTCCGGTTCTATTACACAATCACGGTAATTACATAATCTCTCTAGGGGAGCTCTGTCAATGGATT
>CAJXDJ010000208.1 GCA_913052045.1 uncultured Dehalococcoidia bacterium | reverse complement strand
TCGGGTGTAAAACCAGAAATATTGCAAACATTGGGCCTCAACATGATGGGCATTCTTCCGATCTTAATTTCAGATTTGTCTAATATTTTGGCATTGTCACCGCGACCTTGTAGGATGCTCATTTCCATGAATAAAGGAGCGGAATAGGTGAGATTTCGTAGTCGGGCTTCCTGAGGGTATAGAATTTCTTCAGAACCGTCTGCTTCCCGTACACGAGGGGAAGTTACTCTTATATTTCCTAGTTCGACATAGATGGGAGGAACATCCCCTTTATCCCCAATATCTGTTTCGATTACTTTTTTTTCAGTAACTACATCTTGCATCCCGTGCTCAATAAAAGAATTGAAGGAACGGAAATGGTGTTCTGCGAGACGTGATTTTGAGAAATATGACTTGGATAAAGCGCGCCGATCATCAGTGGTGAGTTTCATTCGATTACCATCCGATAGACGGTTGCCGTATTAGTTGTTCTAGAATCCCTAGTAATCTTGATAATATCACCTACAGAAATATTAGGTGGTAGTGCAGAGTCCGAAAGTCGTATTTTTGGAAGATCTGATGGAGAAATCCGATACTCTGCGAGCAGAGAGGCGGATTCGTCTTCGTCCAAGAGTTCATGTAAAGGTACAAGTTTGTGATTAGATCTATCAGACATAGTTGCTTTTAAAGTAGGGGGTGTTGAGGCGTTGCTCACGAAAGACTGTACTTGTGTTAGAGGACCACCCATTTAAAACTTGTTAAAATAAACGCACAGCTAAGTGTGTGGAGCGAGATTATTCAATGATTCTCGTCACTGTGGGAATGTGGGAACTCAGCACACATATAGTTTTCCGGCCATAAACCTCAAAAACCCTTCAACACCTTTTTCAAAAGCATGTTTTTTTAGGAAACCATCGAAAAACATATAGTTTTTCTAGATATGAGAAATGTTTTTGCAAAGTTTTAAGTTTAAATGTGGGGTAGCTTGCAGCGCTGTCGATTAAAAATCAGATAGTAATATGCAGTGCCCGGATGGTGTAGTGGCCTATCATACGACCCTGTCACGGTCGTGACTCGGGTTCAAATCCCGGTCCGGGCGTTTTTTTTTTGGAAGTTATGGATTCTATTTCTAAAATGAATGAATGAGGAGGTTCTGGTGGAGAAAAGTTATTCTGCGACTTGACAGATGGATAAAGCGGTTGCTGCATACATCTTGGCTGCTTTAACTAACTCATCTGGACTCAATGACCGGCGGGTTATGTCTGAATGTTCAGGTCCAGGTCCAGGTCCACATTTAACGCAAGGTATCCCATGTTCGTGGTAGATAATGACATCATGCCAGCGGCTATGTTGTTCCCAGTGAAGAGGTATTGGTTCCTTTTCATATACAGTTCTATATGAAGTTTCAATGTGATTTGATAAATCTTCAACGAAGGACGCCTCTGGTGCAGTTCCAGTTTGGGATCGATAACACACTACATCAATTTCTGGGTCGAGTCCTCGGACGAATGCTCGGAATTCTTTTTCCACATCTAGAGGAGATCTAGCTGGCGAGGTTCGGACATCAACGTACATATTGAGTATTGCTGGTTGATAGTTTGGTTTTGGGGGGGCACCTGATCTGATGGAACCCACATTAACATTGGGTCGTATTTGCCCCCGTTCGAATGTGTATACATTATCTTCGGTGTATTTTTCACCCCAAATGCGTATCGCATCTATGATTGGTAATGCCTTGTATATCGGATGGCGTTCGTTGTCGATATAAGGGATATACGCAGGATGGCCTTTTACGGTTAGTTTGAAATAAAGAACTCCAGGGAGGGCATAACTTACTAACATTCGTGAACTTTCTACCACGACAGCGTAGTCGGATGTGACTCCTGAATTGAGTAATTGTTGAGTCCCTATGCCATGGCCCCTGTACCTTGGACCTTGGTATTGATCTATTTCTGCTTTCCCAGTTTCAGCTGCCACACCTGCTAAGATTAAATCGTTGTTAAGTTCCACCCCAGCATCCTTAATTGCTTTTGCGGCTATGAGAAATGTCGATACATTTCCTTTACAATTGGAACTTCCAGCACCATATAGCCTCCCGTCTTCCATATAAGGTACGGGTTACCAAGATTTATGTTTAGATAATTCACCGTAGACTAGATATTCGTCGTGAGGATCTAATCCGCCTTGGCTCGTGTCAAGATGTCCATTATACATGAGTGACTTTCCTTCGGCAGGGTTTACACCTTTTATCCTTCCTATGGCATTGTAACGCTCGGGACCTATTTCCTGAAGTCTACCAGATAATCCATTTTCAGTCATCCACTGCGCCATAAATTCACCCACCGGGCCTTCCATACCAGGAGGGCTAGGAATAGCTATGAATTGTTTTGCTAGGGATAGTGCTTCGTCTTCATCAATTTTTCGACCAGTAATTTTCCTACTTAATAAAAGTAGCGGGCCAGATAATACGTAAATATTGATGAGTGCGGCGGCCGTGATTTTGGGTCCACCACCAAAGCGTATATATTCGTACATGCTGATAGCCACAATCGCGCTTAAGACAAGTACTTTACGGGCGCGCTTAACAGGAGAGACGAGCCATTTTGCCAAGTGAGGGTATGGGATAGGGGTTATCATGAGGAGACCTAAAAATCCCGTATATAGCGGTAGGAAGGTGGTCATGAGCCATGGTGGTAAGTCGGCACTG
>CAJXDJ010000207.1 GCA_913052045.1 uncultured Dehalococcoidia bacterium | reverse complement strand
ACCAATCTCAGAAGGCATTATCAACCCGGATTTCGTTAATATTGGAATGCTCTTAACGCTTGATGCACTGAAGAAATTACCTGAGCTTTTTGTTCTGGGAATGGGTGGCTATTCTGAACAGCTTCCACAGTTGTTAGAGGCAATGCGATGGAGTATATGCGAAATCCCCTTTTATTTTAAGGTGATATGCCCCTTCAATTTCTTGAGAAGAATAAGCTTCTTACGAAAATCTTTGTTAAGAAGAATACTACTTGATTCTTTAGCTTATACAGGGACTGGCTGGCTGGCAATACATGCCTCTCGGGCACTCAGGAGTCGTAAAATTAGATCCGGGTCATTATCGGTAATTCAAATTGAAGAATTTGATGAAAAAGCAGAGTTCCTTTGGAATGAAGTGAAAAATAACTATAAAATGATAGCGGTTAGGGATCAGGAAACTTTAAAAATTCTGTACCCCCAATCATCATCACGTTTTATACGAATAGGAATTTTTGAGAATCAACAATATATTGGTTGGGCTGTGCTTTTAGATACGCCTATGAGTAACCACAAACAGTTTGGTTCGATGCGAGTCGGTAGTGTGGTAGATTGCCTGGCACACCCCACCAATGCCGGCAAGATATTAAGTTGCGCGACAGATTATCTGGTTGAACGCAAAGTAGATATTATCGTAGCGAACCACTCACATGTAATGTGGAAGGATGTTTTTAACAACATTGGATATATTAAAGGGCCAAGTAATTTTCTGTTCGGTGCTTCCAGAAACCTGGCGAAACATGTCAGACCATTTGAAGCAAACGAAAAACAGATTTATTTTATGCGTGGAGATGGGGATGGTCCCATTAATCTTTAATTTTTTGGAGTATTAAATGGTAACCTGGCCAGGCAATAAAAAATTCGCATTCAGTATAGTAGACGATACGGATTGTTCAACTTTAGCGAACGCGCCTATTGTGTACGATTATCTGAATCAATGCGGGCTGAAGACGACAAAAAGCGTTTGGATCTTTGACGGCGAAACCAGAGAGGATAACAAAAGGATCATCGGTACAACTTGCCAGGATAAACAGTATTTGGATTGGGTGCTAAAATTAAAAGGGCAAGGTTTTGAGATAGCTCTGCATAGTAGTTCTTGGAGCAGGTCGGAAAGAGATAGGGTTATTAATGCATTAGATGTTTTTAAGTCTTATTTTGGTAAAGATCCCACGATGTTAGTTCAGCACACCGACACAAAACACAATGAATCAATGTACTGGGGAGCTAACCGAGTTGGGGGAGTCAATAAACTAATTTATAAGGCGATTATGTCCTTTAAAGGAAGGCAAAAGAATATTTATCATGGCGAGTCGAGTCATAGTCCCTATTTTTGGGGAGACGTTTGTAAAGATAGAATAAAATATGTACGCAACTTTGTGTGTTCTGACGTCAACACTTTAAAAGTGTGCCCAATAATGCCATATCATGATCCACAAAGGCGCTATGTCAACTTATGGTTCGCCTCATCTGAGGGACCTGATGTGAATTCTTTCAATGCCTGTATATCGGAACAGAATCAACGAAGATTAGAAAATGAAGGTGGTGCCTGTATTGTTTACACTCATTTTGGTACAGATTTCGTTCTGAATGGGACATTAAACGCGGATTTCAAGGAGTTGATTGCAAAACTATCAAAAAAAGATGGATGGTTTGTTCCAGCATCCGAATTGTTGGATTATTTGGTAGAAAAAAACGGGGATCGTATTATTTCAAATTCTGAAAGATCCAGGTTGGAACGGATGTGGTTATGGCATAAATTAAGAACTGGAACGTCATAGATTTTGTATTATTGAAATTCCCTCCAGTATAGTTAACCGGATCAAAGCAATGATACTAGGGCCAGGCCAGCGATCGAATGCTCGGCTTGGGAGGCGCGTATGCGTGGTTTCAGGTGCGTACCGACTCCGGTACGACGGGTTATGTCCACGGTCGATTCGTGGATCGTGCTGCGACTACCAGCGGATCAAGCAAACTTTCTTACGCAGGAGGTGGACTGCCCTTACGCCTGGATAGTGGTGCAATTGTTGGTGAAGACGTTATTGCTATCGGCGCCCCCTTTGACGCTGGATTATCTCACTCTGTGAGCAAGGGAATAGTTAGCGGTATTCGATCAATTGACGGGAAGAAAGTCATTCAGACTGATGTGGCTATTAATCCGGGGAACAGCGGTGGTCCTCTAATTGACTCTCATGGACAAGTCATTGGGATAGTTACATGGAAAGTTTCCGGTGCTGGCATAGAGGGTCTTGGATTTGCGGTTCCTACAAGTGAGGCTTTTCGGAGCCTCAATATCGAGCTGGGGACAACAGCAGATGCAGCCATGTCGGCTCGACGTTCTCCGACTGGAGTTACCAGCCCGGTGAAACCGGAACACAACGATACAAGCCCGGGAACTCGCTCTAATTATGTCAACAGTATCGGCATGGAATTCGCACTGATTCCCTCAGGTCAATTTGAGATGGGTAGCGTTGACTCGGGAAGTGACGATGATGAGAGGCCAGTTCACAGCGTGCGCATGACTCGCAACTTTTACATGGGAATCCATGAGGTAACGCAAGCCCAGTGGACGACTGTGATGGGTGAAAATCCCAGCAATTTTCCGGGATTGGATTTGCCAGTTGAGAGTATTTCTTGGCAGGACTGTCAGGATTTTATTAACCGTCT
>CAJXDJ010000206.1 GCA_913052045.1 uncultured Dehalococcoidia bacterium | reverse complement strand
GAATTCTCCTGGCCTGGACACCTCGCTTCAGATAAAGACGAAAACTTATACGTAACTGATCAAGCCAACGATAAGATTGTTGGTTTCACAAGAGACGGCGATTTAATCGGACGTTGGGGATTCAGCGGCTCTGGAGATGGAGAGTTCTCTAGACCATCCGGGATTTCACTCGATAGGAGTGGTAACTTCGTGGTAGTAGATACTGGAAATAATCGAATCCAACGATACACAATCTCGGGAGAATTCCTCGGACAGTTTGGGGGGCCAGGATCTGCGGATGGTGAGTTCAACCAGCCTTGGGGCACATTCGTGGACCAAAACGACAATATCTTTGTCGCTGATTGGGGAAACAATAGAATCCAAAAGTTCGACTTGGCTGGAAAATTCCTTGCCAATTTTGGAACCCATGGAACGAATGATGGGGAGTTGGATCATCCTGCAGCTGTCGCTGTAGATAAAGATGGTGATGTATACGTAGCTGACTGGGGTAATCACCGTGTCGTAGTCTACGAAACGGATGGAACTTTCCTAATCAATATCGATGGAGATGCTACTAACCTATCTAGGTGGGCTGAGCTAGCCGTATCAGCTAACCCAGATTTACAGAAAGCATTAGAACGCGTAGATTTGGAGCCTATGTCTAAATTGTGGCACCCATCAGCAATCCACGTAGGTGATGACTACAAGATCTTGATAGCTGAAGCTCAGCACCAAAGAATTCAGATATATCAAAAGGACCCTGAACACCGAGAAGCCCAGTTCACGCTGTAAGACTCCCTACACTGACTCAGTCCATAACGTAGCGCTCTATTGAGGTATCCCCCGTTCGGAGTGATGCAGTAGCAGAAGAGTTATTTGCTTTGCCGACGTTTATATGATTCTGAAGGACGGCGTCATCCGACCATTTTTCCAGAAGTACTAGCTGGTTAGGCCGCTCAGTACTTTGATATAGTTCATATTGCTCACATCCAGGCTCGAATCGTACCTCATCACAACGAATTCTATATGCCTCTATCAAATCGTTGATTTTTCCAGGGACCGCTTCCATAGATACAATTAGCCTAAGTGACATCCTTCACCCCATTGATACCATATTTGCGCGATTATACCACTCACTTAAGAGTTCAAGTATCACCCCATGACCTTGGGTGGTGGGTTCTTGTATATAACACCTTTCGCCTGTAGTCTCGATCCATCTTAGTGTTATGGGAGGTTTTTTGAATGTACGGGACTATATTCTCGTTAGATATTAAGGAGGGCCAAGAAACTGCTTTATTAGAAACTATGAAAACAGCCACGGCAGGGCGTACACCCGAAGGCATGGTGGCCTGGTTCGTAATGAAACCAGATAATGAAGACAAGTGGCTAGGTGTAGCAATATTTGAAAGCAAAGAAGCACATATTAATAACGCAAATGACCCAAAACAGGCTGAGGTTTTCGGTAAAATAATGGCTCATCTAAATTCAGATCCCACATGGACTGATGGTTCATACGTTATTGGTGAAATCGCATAAGAATCTTCTATGAAACTTGAGTCGGTTGCCCTAAACATTCAACCATAAATCTCAACGGATTAAGAGTTGGTTCGATCAACAGTTAGGGCACGACGACGCTCACGGCCTTCAATAGAGCCTATCACTTCGTCGACTTGCATTCTTCCCACGGGGCCGGAAGCATACATTGATCCGAACACAGTCCCTCCACGTAAAACCAGAAATTCCATGGGTTGGGGGTATCTGCCATGGTCGTCACTGGCCCACCACGGATCAAATTCAGCTAATTCGGATTGGGTAAGTCCGTAACCTATTGGAAATGTAATTCCCATGTCTCTCATCATATCTTCTGTAGATACTTTATCGTCCACAGTAGCAGCAAGAATTGCAGCGTCTAAACGCGTAAGTTCTGCTAATTTTGCCTGGTAGCTGGCCAACTGCCTGCGACACGGTGGTCACCAATGACCTCTATAAAAGAGGAGAATTAAATATCTCGTATTAAGACCTTCAGGAAGGGTAATCGGATTGCCATTTACAATATCTAGGGTGATTTTCGGCAGTTTTGAGCCTTGAAATATCTTGGAATTCATATTTTCCTCTCAAATCTTTATTCCTGTATTCCATCTTTACGTGCACAAGCACTCAAACCTGTTCACTATGCATAATCGAATCAGGATTGTGAACTCAATCTAGATTATCTGACGTGCCTATTAAATTTTCAACCAATTCATGCATTTTGTCAGATGGAAGACTTCCTATCCAAGTGCGCTGAATGTAACCATTAGAATGAATGAATAAAGTCGTGGGCATACCCAATATTTCGTAGTCGTCCATAATCTGAGCATTTTCCGTAGTACCAGCTGGATAAGTGACACCGACCTCGCTAAGTAGTGCCCGTCCTTGTCTGCTTGAACCAAGGCCTGAAAATTTACCCACGTCTAAGCCCAAAATAATGACCTTACCTTTATATTCGTCGTGCATATTCTGAAGTTCTGGCATTTCAGCTTTGCAAGGAGGACACAACGCCGCCCAGAAATTCAATACAATTGGTAGATCTTTCGCAACAATATCCTTGAATTGGATCTCCGACCCACCTACTATATCCTCCCCTTGATAGACCATTAGTGTGAAGTCCTTTGCCCTTTTCCCGGGTTCAAATCCGTCATGCAATCCACTCTCACAACCTCCCAAAACTATTAGTATAACCAGAGACGACCCCAATAATTTAGCGATATTGACCCAC
>CAJXDJ010000205.1 GCA_913052045.1 uncultured Dehalococcoidia bacterium | reverse complement strand
ATAATTACTCCTAAAATTAGTGTTTACAAATACCTACCAATAAACTGAAAAGTAAATTTGATAGAAAATTCACTACTATGAGTAAACAAAATAGAGATTATGTTTGTAAAAGTTACACACTAAAATAGTTAGGAAAAGTAAGTCTGTAGGATTTTCGAGTTTCGTTAGTATAATAAAACATTTGATATTAAGAACTATTAAGTACTAATATCCAATAACCATTAAGTACGAATAACCAATAACTATTAAGTACTAATAACTATTAAGTACTAATAACTAATAAGTACCAGCGAAAACATAAATTCATTTCGTGTTTATATTTAGAAATAGCTTCTACGTCATTTTTTAGCATAATTGAATTACTTCCTGAACTCTCATCATCATAGGTGTAGCGGTTTAAAATAAGGCCCTGTCAAGGCTGAGATCGCCAGTTCGAATCTGGTCGGGGTCGCCATTTCTTACGGTCTACTTATACTACTGTCAAACAACCTATGAGCTAGGTCCAATATTGTTGGTCTCATGGCTAAATTTGTTAACCATTTTTGTGGGATACCCTGTTCCCCAAAGTAGGCTCCAGCAATTTGTCCGTAAACTGCTCCTGTTGTGTCTGCATCGTCACCGAGATTTACGGCGAGTAAACAACCTTCTTTAAAGGTCTTTCCCTTATTGAAGGCCCACAATGCCGCCTCAAGTGATTTGACTACATAGCCGGTTCCTTTAATATCAGGTGGATCCTTTCTTTTAAACGACCCCATGGCGATATCGTCTATTTTGGGAACGAGTGGATTGTTCTTCCAATAATCGTCAATTGGACAGTAACGCTCTGAAAGAAGCTCATCTTTCGTTGCACCATTAATGGCACCTGCAATGATGGCACCCAGGTATTTGCAGGCATCTATAGCTTCATTGGCTCCATGGGTCGTTCTAGAACTTTCAGCTGATTTCATAATGGCGAGTTCGGGTTCACGGGAATAAAACATAGGGACAGGAGCTAGTCGCATTATCGAACCATTACCAGCAGCAAATGAATCAGAAGAGCCCGAGAAAGGGTCTTGAGTTATTTCAAACTGACTTAGTGCTTTCCGGGTGGTATTTCCTATATCAAAACAATTACCGGAATGGCTAAGGTGTCCTTCTTTCCACCATCTTAGATATCTTTCCATTTGATCTCGAGGGTCAAAGCCGTTTTTCTCAACCAAACTTTCTGCAAGGCACAGAGCCATTGAGGTATCGTCGGTCCATTCTCCTGGTCTCAAACTAAAAGGCCCGCCTCCAACCATGTCTGTAATCGGAGTAAATGTTCCGGGTTTTGCGAATTCCAGGGTTGTGCCTAATGCATCTCCTACTGCTAATCCCTGGAGAGATCCTAAATACCTGTCAATTTTCTCCATGAATCATTAATCCTAGGCTGTTCAGTGTAGGACTTCCTTTAAATTACGCTGCCTTGCATATGCGCAGTTCTCACAAGATGGATTGGAATCTGGTAAATCTTCTGAATTTAGAGTGGCGATCATTTCCGCTAATTTTCCATCAATCCAGCTAGTATCCCAGTTGTAAGGCACTAGAGTTTCGGAGAAGCTTAGTTCGCCACTGAAGGCCTCTGCATTTCTGTTAGCGTTACAAACATAAAAATATGCTGTAGGGAACACATCGAAACCATTTTTAGACATAAGGTAACTGTAAACATCCAGCTGTATTTTATAAGACTGATGGAATACATACCCTAAATAATCTTCTGTCGTAACTTGCCTAGTGCTTGCTTGTGACTTGTAATCCACAATGATGATTTGATCAGTGTCTTTGTTGTGCCAGATATCATCAACCCCACCGTGGAAAATAATATTAGTATTTTCGATTTGGTGTTCCACACCTCCAGCTAAAGAATTTCTCCATTTATCCATATTTGGATGATTGAATGGAACTACTGAATTTAGTCCAAATTCCCCAAAAATCCTATGAGGTATTTGGGACTCTCGGCACCTATCAAATTCCTTCTTTAATAACAGATCAGTAGTCTCATTGAGAGTCCAACCGGGCAATGAAGGAGTTGCCAATCCGCATACACGGTCCAGATAAAAGCATCTTTTCAAGCCTCACTCCACCTCCGCAAAAGGGGGCCACATTGACAAATCGGAAAAAATATGCTATAGTGTCTTTTGCCCGTCGTAGTGAATGAGAGCAGGTAAACCTTAGGGTGCTCATCGATCCAGGAGCCAAGGTTCACTCCATCAAGGACGGTTGAAGGAGCCACTACCGAGTGTCCCCTTAATCCACGGACAGGATCCGTGTTGATTGGGAAATGTCATTAGTATGACAAGGTTGCTGTCGGCCCTTCTCGCACAGGAGCACGTGCACGCGTGCGTTCATAGATAAGTAAGGGCTCGTTGTGTTCAGCGAAGCCACAACCTAAACAGCAACAATAGAAGAAAAACTATGTGGATATATACCAAGATAGCATTCCTCTCCATCGTAGGGGACAAGAACAGCACCGCTTCACGCCCGACCTTCCTGGTCCGTGGACGCTTCAAGGGGGACATTGAGTCAATGTTCCCGGAGGCGGAAGTCATTGAGGGGGCCGGCACCGACTACCTATACCGGGCCTTTATGGACAGGGACCTTGTGGTTTCCCGGGTCAGGCAATACATGGCGGAGGAGCTCGACTACACCAACTTCAAGAACTCGGTCGAGAACGGGCGGGACCGGCAATCCGTCTCCGGCGACGTGTGGCTGCCGATGCT
>CAJXDJ010000204.1 GCA_913052045.1 uncultured Dehalococcoidia bacterium | reverse complement strand
CTGTGGGTAAGATAAATATCCTCCCCTAACAACTTCCGGCGGAGCGAGTCCCCTGGAGACGGGAGAGCCTCACTGTGTGATTCTGCGTGAACGAACCGCTATCTGGCTTTAACGGCGATCCCTTGCATCTCAAACCGCAAACCAAACAAGAGTGGACCTGAGCCAACAAACGCCCGAGGAGGGAAGTCCTTTGAGAAATATTCCCGATAGACTTCGTTAAATCCTGAGTAAAGGCTCAGGTCCGGACAATAAATGGTCACATAGACCAAATCATCCATTGTCATCCCGACGTGCTCGAGAGTTACTTTAAAGTCCTCCATTAGCAAGCGTGCTTCCTCTCTTGGGTCTTTAGGAACAGTTCGAGTCCCAGGAATTACGCCTCCTTTTCCAGAAATGTACAAGGTATCTCCAACCAACACGGCGTCACTGAAGGGAAGATCACTTCCCGCGACTTCACTTTTGAAATAGGTTTTGTCTTCTACAGCGATTGCGGAACCGCTGATTAAAGTTATCGCTATCAAAATTAGTTTGAGTTTGAGCATAAAGTTCTCCTGTTACTTCTCTAGTAAAAATCTGCGTTCCACGTAACGTTACACTTTGTCGAATTTCTCGTAGAAAATAAACTTTCAGACCACATCATATCAGTGTGTTGCCTATCTAATCCTAAAACAGGCTCGGACAAACAAACCAAATCATCCCTGCCCGACCTTTAAATATCCTAAGTGATCAACCCAACAGTCTGTAATCCAGCAGATCAGCACCATTACAGTCATTGTCCATCTAATGGATCACCACGTTACAGTGTCTTAAATTTGAGTAAACATCATCCATGACCATACATAACCGTTCTTCGGAAAATGTAGTTTATATTCCTTATCCTCAACTCCTATTCTCTTCCCTTCCCTTCCCTTCGTGGACTACTTTCAAACGCCTTACCCTACTTCCTCCAGCGGAGACATCCCGAGCACTTCACGAAATGTTTTATGGAAGTGATGCAGCGGTGGTTCATTTCGACCGAAGGTGACATATTCAAGCAGACCGTTTTGAGCAGACTTCTGCTGCAGTTCACCCATTAGATAATCTTCTTGTTCAATCGTACTTGTGAAGATTTCCATCGTCGCTGCTAGTGTTGGTATTGATCGGTATTCGGGATCGTATGCGGTATCAGCAGAGACGACTTCTTTCAGCGTCCCGTCAGCTCTCGCAGCCGCTTCAGCATCAATCATTTCCTGTGAGTAATAGGCAAAAATCTGAGATGTAGAGCGACCCGAATTGTTCGGGTCTGGATACATTTTGACAAGTATACTATTATCCTTCCCCGCTATTAGCGTAATGTTAGGAAACAAATAATAAAGTATGAAAGCTGAGCCAACATGTATGTCCCACTCGGATTCTGGCACACCCTTGAATTGGCCAATTACCGGCGATGCCGTGACAAATCTATGATGACGACCAAACTCTTCGAGATGCAGGTTGTTACCCGGGATAATTTTTCCGAGTGTATTTTTGTGTAACTTAGCAAAGTGATAGGTCTCGCCAAAGGTGTCGTTAGCAAGTTTCCAATTAAGATCCATTGTGATGGTTTTCACACCACCATGTACCAGGTTGCCGAGATTGAAAGAAGCAAGTTCATCCGCAAGCGGTTGCCCAAGCAACTCATCAATATCTAAATGACCATCTGGCTTTGGATGAACCCATAGCAACCCATCTCGTTCGACCGCCGGTAGTTCAATCAAACCATTGCAACTTTTATCTATCGGGCCGAAGTGATCTTCATCGGGGATAGCAACAAGGTCACCGGCATTCGAATAACTCCAGGAATGAAAGGGACAGGTAAACACATTCTTTCTTCCGCGTTCTTCCTGAGCAATGCGAACCCCTCTATGCCGACAAGCATTAAGGAACGCATGGAAGACACCATCTCTGTCTCGCGTTGCCAATAAGGGGGTGCCGAAATCATCAATCGTCATAAAGCTACCCGGTTCAGCCAAATCACCGGATAAACCAATAAGTTGCGGATGATTCTGAAAAAAGAGTTCCCACTCTTTGGCAGCAACGTCTGGACATACGTAGGCGGACGTTGGCATTTTATATTGCACACCCGCATCGATATTCTTACCCTCATTGACCTGGCGCATCAGTTCTTTGAGGATCTCTACCTGGGTATCTTGATGCATGATCGAATTCTTTCTACGATTAAGATTTAAACGTAACCTATGCGGTCATTTTTCTCAATCTCAAATTGATAGAGCTGAGCTGAAGAATCCGTTTAGTGGGGGCCGCCACCGGATGGAACCACACATATTCTGTTTTCACCCCTGGATTTTCTAAGCAAACTCGCAGCTCTGGTACCCAGACCCCGACATAATCTTGTACGGTATCACGGCCCAGGCTTCAGGGGACGCGTATATTATCTAAGATTTTTTTTGGGCAATACCTGCACCCGACCAGGATACTTTTGCAATCCGGGCAAAACACCGATTAAAAGGTATCGCCAAAATAACTTTTCTGAGTAAAAGCCATGCATGGTTCCGGCACGATTCAGCATGCAAAGCAAATCAAGGTGCCTTATAATAATTCTGGTTTCGAAGGGAGACGATCATGCCCTATTCTCGCTACGCAATTAACTATGCCCAAATCGACGAATTGCTTACCAGCTATCGGCCCGGCTACTCGCTCGAACAGGCCTTCTACTTCTCACCGGAAATCTTTGAAGAAGAGTACAAACACCTGTTTTCCAGGCAATGGCAGCTCACCAACCATATAAGC
>CAJXDJ010000203.1 GCA_913052045.1 uncultured Dehalococcoidia bacterium | reverse complement strand
GAGGTGTAACCTTCCCCTTAGTTCTTGGACATGAAATCTCTGGTCTAGTAGTAAAAAGGGGTTGCCACGTTAAAGATTTAATTCCTGGAGATCACGTGGTTTGCCTCCCGACAGATGCATGTGGTTTATGTAAAAATTGCGATAAGAATAAAACGAACCAGTGTAATAAAGGGATAGCACTAGGACATAATGCCCAAGGAGGGCTGGCCGAATTCGTTAAAGTACGATCATTCAGTGCGATTAAGATACCAGACAATATCGGATGGGACCAAGCTGCAATCTTAGCTTGTCCGATTGGTGTTGGTTTAGAGGCCTTATCCCTCGTAAAAGCCACTAGAACAAAACAAATCGCGGTGATAACAGGAGCAGGAGGAGGTCTTGGTATTCATTTAGTACAATTGGCTAAAATGAAAGGATTTAGGGTCCTTGCTATAACATCCCATGCTAGAAAGCAATCAATCATCTTAGAAATGGGGGCCGATCAAGTAGTCGTCAACGAGGAGATAGGTTTCTCTGAAATAATAAATGCTATCACCTCGGACGAGGGAGCAGATTTGATCCTGGATACTGTAGGATCCCCTTTATGGCCCCAAACTTTTCGTTCGCTTTCCAAACGGGGTCTACTGATAATTCTCGGTGAAGTTACAGGGGAGGAAATCCACCTAAATCTAGCGGAATTGATTTTTCGGGGCGCAACAATTACTGGTCACGCAGGAGTATCCAAAAACAGCGTAGTAGAATCCGTACATCTGGTCCACGAAAAAAGGATCAACCCTATTGTTTGGAAGACTTTTCCAATGGGAAATATTCTCGATGCTTCAAAATTGCTCGGAAGCCAAGATCAGCTGGGTAGAATTGTGTTAACACCCAATTGGATTTAGAGATTTTGCAGAATCCTACCATTCTAAAAACCCATACCTAGGCACCCTAGCAACCCACTAATCACCCTTGGTAGTAGGTCAGACTACTGGTAAAATAGACCGATAAAAAGTGGCAGGTAATTATGATGGCTAGCTCAAATTTGTATGTGTCCCGATATATTAAATTAAACGGTGTCGATCTAAGGTATTTGGATTGGGGCAGCGAAGGCAAGCCCCAGTTGATTTGTCTACATGGAAATTCTGGCCAAGCTCACATTTGGGACGAGTTCGCCGAGAGAATGTCAGAGGATTACCATGTATATGCTATAGACCAACGGGGACATGGAGAAAGTAGCTGGGCACCAGACGGATATCACCGAAACAACTACGTATCAGACCTAACAGCTTTTATCGACGCTATGGCAATTAAAAATGTCGTTCTTGTAGGTCTTTCGATGGGAGGCTGGAATTCCCTTTTATACGCCGAAGCCAACCCCAAAAAGGTTGATCGTTTCATAATGGTAGATATAGCTCCCGAAGGCAGCCCGGAACTTGGAGAACAACGTAAGAAATGGCGTCCCGCTCCTCTCGACTTTTACACGCTTACGGAAGCTCTAAATTGGGCAAAGGAAAATAATCCTTGGGCCACTGAAAAGCGTAGACAAAAGGACGTTGCTAATAGAATCCGTCAACACCCGGACGGCATATGGCGCTGGAAATGCGATCCAGCTATAACAACTTACCATCTACCCGATAACATCGAACCCGAATACATTCAACGCTACTGGACCGCAATCGAAAACGTGACCTGTCCTTTCCTGGAAGTTCGAGGGAAAGAAAGCATAACGGTAGGAGACGAAACTATTCGAAAAATGGAAAAGAGCAATAATCTATTCTCGTCCGTAGATGTGCATGGTGCGGGTCACGTCGTTACCGTGGACAAACCAGCAGAATTTATAGAAGCTACTAAAGAGTTCTTAGAGATTTAAGAGACGTTAACCAAACTAAATTTGGAGTTTTGTTGACTTTTATGGCAGCGGATCAGACAATCAATCGCACACAATACCCAGGAGGTTATTAATGACTGACTTGTCCACAAAAGATGTGATAGCCATGGGTAAAGCCGTCGGCCTTGATATCAAGGAACCCGATTTATCTGAAGTTACAGAGGTGTTGAACGCCATTATTGAAGCAGTGGACGAAATTAATCCACCAGGCCTAGAAAATGTGGAGCCACTACCAATAATTCTACCTCCTGTAGAAAAAGAGAAGTAAGTTGAACAAAGGCGATTTGCCTTTCCTGTCTATTTCTGAGTTAAGTTACTACATCCAAAAGAAAGATGTATCTCCTGTAGAAGTGGTAGAAGCTCTTCTTGATCGGATCGATAAAGTTGATTCCAAACTCTATGCCTTCATCACAGTCTGTCGAGAAGATGCCCTTAAAGCTGCAAGAACCGCTGAGAGAGAGATTTCTAGAGGAATTTATAAAGGACCAATTCATGGAATACCTCTGGGGGTCAAAGACCAATTGTGGGCGAAAGGAGTTCTAACGACTTGCGGATCTACAATTCTTAAAAACTTCGTTCCAAATACAGACGCAACCGTTATAGCTAATCTTAAACAAGCTGGTGGAATTCTTCTGGGCAAGACTAACATGACTGAATTCGCTATGGGTTACACTCAACATTATCCATATGGAACCCCTAGAAATCCATGGAATTTAGACCACATGCCTGGTGGCTCCAGTGCAGGGTCTGGATCCGCTCCTGCAGCCTTCCTCTGTCCGGCTGCTCTAGGGGAAGACACAGCTGGGTCAATCAGAGGACCAGCTTCTTATTGTGGAATAGTAGGCTTGCGGCCCAGCGTGGGCCGGGTAAGTCGCTACGGACTCATAGGCTCTAGCTACTCCATGGATGTAATAGGACCTCTGGCTA
>CAJXDJ010000202.1 GCA_913052045.1 uncultured Dehalococcoidia bacterium | reverse complement strand
ACATCAAAACTTCAAATAATTCATCAAATCAAACCGGTACTGAAACACGGTCTGGTCCTTTATCCGGTGTTACCATCCTAGACCTTACCAGAGTGTTGGCAGGGCCCTACTGCACCATGCTACTACATGATCTTGGTGCAAGAATAATCAAGGTCGAGCCCCCTGGAGGCGATGACTCTCGCGGCTACGGGCCATGGTTAGACGATCAGTCCGCATATTTTATGTCTCTAAATCGGGGCAAAGAAAGTATCGTTCTAGACCTAAAAAAAGACGAAGACAAACAACTATTTGAGAAACTCCTTGGCGAGGCTGACGTCCTGGTTGAGAACTATCGACCAAAAACTATGGACAAGCTAGGATATGACTGGAACAGACTTCATGACGAGTATCCGCAACTAATTTACGCGGCTTGCTCAGGTTTTGGGCAGACTGGTCCTGACTCTAAACGCCCAGCATACGACATGGTCGTTCAGGGGATCGGTGGACTTATGAGCCTAACTGGACATTCTGATGGTCCACCAACTCGAGTGGGCACCGCCATCGGGGATATCACTGCAGGATTATTCACCACGATTGGGATTAACGCCGCCTTATATGACAGGTTGATCACGGGGCAAGGAAAGTTCATCGACATCTCGATGCTAGACTGCCAGTTAGCAATCCTAGAAAATGCTATCGCTAGGTTCTTTGCAACCGGAGAAAATCCAGGTCCCTCCGGCGCACGCCACCCCTCTATTGCCCCATTTGAATGTTACCAAAGTAGAGATAGCTATGTAATAATAGCTGCTGGAAATGACTCTCTGTTCGCTAAATTATGCGGTGCCATTAATGCACCCGAAATCAACCATAATCCTAAATACTCTAATAATCGACTCCGCATGGACAATGTTGTTGAACTCAAGATTGAGCTGGAAAAAATACTGACAACCCAAAAGACGTCGTATTGGTTAAAAAAATTGGGTGACGCGGGGATCCCGTCTGGTCCGTTGAATACGGTTCTTGAGGCAGTGCAAAATCCCCAAATACTGGCCCGCAACATGATAGTGGGCATACGTGACTCTGGGTCGTCGGAGACGTCCCTACAAATTGCTGGGAATCCCATTAAGATGAGCGATTATCCCGACCCCAAGGTAAGGGGACCCGCTCCAGAATTGAACCAGCACTATTCTTCTATCAAACAAGAATTTTAGTTTATATAGATAACATATTGATTATGAATATTTATAAGGCTATAGCAGCCATTGCGATGATACTGAGTCTTTCACTTATTTTGGGTATTACATGGTTAAGAACATCTCTACCACAAACTTCTGGAACAGTGTTTGTTACAGGAATAACTAAAGAAACCACTATACGAAGAGATCGGCTGGGCATACCTCACATTGCCGGATCCACCGAAGCGGACGCCTATTTTGGTCTAGGATACGCTCATGCTCAAGACCGGCTCTGGCAGATGGAAATATCTCGTCGGGCAGGTGCTGGAAGACTTTCAGAAATTTTTGGCAAGAGGACTCTTCCCGCAGATAAATATCTTAGAGGATTAGGCATTTATAACTCTGCCGAAGCTAGCCTATCGCACCTCTCCGAACATGCTAAATCCCTTATCCAATCTTATAGCGCTGGAATAAACGGGTATCTCCTCTCACACAAAGGAGCTCTCCCACTGGAATTTGTGATTTTTAATCATAGGCCAGAAAATTGGACAGTCGCTGACTCAATGGCATGCGCAAAAATGATGGCCCATCAATTAGGAGGAAATGCAGGAGATGAACTGCTTCGCCATCAACTCCTAGAAATCCTAAACCATGAGCAAATTGATGAGCTTTGGGGCGTTCAAAGACCTACTATTCGTAGAAAAACAAATAATCCTACTAACTTCACTACATATCTTCATGACTACCTCATACCTTCGAATAGACGAATGGTTGGCTCAAATAACTGGGTCGTTAGCGGGAAACACACTCTAAGCAAAAAACCCATGCTTGCTAGTGACCCACACCTTGGTTTGACAGCACCCTCCCCCTGGTATTTAACACATATCACAGCACCCAACTTTAATGTTGCAGGTGGGACTCTTCCTGGAATTCCCGTGATAATTATCGGGCGGAACCAAGACATCGCTTGGGGAGTTACTAATACTGGACCAGATGTACAGGACCTCTTCATCGAAAAGATTTCGCTCCTTGACCCAAACTCTTATCTCACACCGGAAGGTGAATCTAAGTTTGCCATCAGAAAGGAAATTATCCGGATAAAAGATGAAGATGATGTCGAGTTTACCGTACGGGAAACCAGGCACGGCCCAGTAATTTCCGATTTTGCTACTAAATATGGCAAGCTAGCCGAGTCTGATGAAATAGTAGCTTTTTCTTGGACGGCACTCACAAGCAATGATACCACTCTGCAAGCAGGATTTAATATAGCCAATGCCGGTTCTTGGAGAGAGTTTACCGCTGCCCTTCAGGATTTCATAGCTCCACAGCAAAGCTTTGTAATGGCAGCCGTAAATGGGGATGTAGGTTTTTTTGCCCCCGGAAATATTCCGATCAGGCGCAGCGGAAATGGATGGCTTCCAACAGCTGGATGGACAGGGGTCGGGGATTGGATAGGGCAAATTCCTTATCAGGAATTGCCTTCCATATTAAACCCAGATGAAGGCATAATCGTAACGGCAAACCAAGACATTACAGGTACAGAATATCCCTACTTCATTAGCCAAGACTGGGCCGCTAGATATAGGTTTTTACGAATAACCGAACTTCTTTCGAATCCCCTAAATCATTCAATTAAGGGAT
>CAJXDJ010000201.1 GCA_913052045.1 uncultured Dehalococcoidia bacterium | reverse complement strand
AGCAGATAGTCTTTGTCCGGGATCTTCATAATGCCTAACGCAGATGTGACCCAGATCCTCAATGGCTTTCCCCTTTCCTTTCCTACCGCAACAGCTGCGTCTGCTATAGCCTTCGCAATTTTCGACAATTCGTATTCATGCCATGGCAGCACCTGATTGCCTGCCACATCCAAGATGGCTTCGATGTTGGGAACCTTGCAGGACTGGACGAGGAACAACAAGCATTAGGAGTCCCACACGGGTGGAGCAATCTTATACCCCACATTCTACCGGATCCGGATAATCCCATTCCTGTGGTTTTGGTGTTCGTGAATGTTGACGATGGCCCACCAGTAATTATTAATGGAGAACGCTGTTTAGAGTTAGGGAGATCGATAGCTAACATATGTGAAAATACAGACAAACGGATTGCAATTATCGGGTCGGGCGGAATGTCTCACGATCCTAAAGGCCCAAGAAGCGGCTGGGTTGACGAACCTTTGGATAACTGGTTCATGAAACAGATAATCGATGGTACTCCTGAGAACATGAAGGCGATGTTTCGTTTTAGATCGGAGAATTTTGTTGGGGGAACAGGTGAGCTTCGATGTTGGATTACCGTAGCCGGCACAATAGACCAACTAAAAAAGGGGCAAAAAGGGACCAAGGTAGATTATATTGCGGCTAGGAAAGTAACGTCCGGTGTAGGATGGGCTTTCTGGGATTTGCCTCCAAACCGAATAGGATCAGATTAAAACGGTACGAAAATAACCAAATAACGATTACAAGGTTTTAACAATGGATTTAATACCAGATCTTTCTAAATACGAAAAGTTTCAAAACGTTACCCAGGGGAGCATAAGATATTACGAGTCGGGTAGTGGTAGAGATGTTCTACTGCTTCATGGTATGGGAGCGTATACAACTGCGGATACCTTTATGTTTATGTTTGAAAAACTGGCAGAACGGTATCACGTCATAGCCCCTGATCATCTTGGGTTCGGCAAGAGTAGTAGGATTTTGGAAAATGGACCAACATTTGATGTAATCGTCGATGGACACAGAGAATTCCTCAATCAGCTAGGGATTACTTGTGTGGATTTAATTGGCCATAGTGCAGGACCTTGGTTTGGGGGAATTCTCGCGTACGAAAGCCCTCATTTAGTCCGTTCTTTTACAGCAATTGGAGCGGCTGGAATGAACGTAGACCCCGTCGCTGGAGTGAGTGGCTATCAAGAGATTACTCACAAATTTTTAGTGGCCAGTATGTCTACCAGTATTTTCCCCGGATCAGCTATGACAGAGGAAATGGCTAGCTCCATCGCAGAAAGCATGCTCATATACGCAAAGATGCCGGGTGCCTTTGAGGGGCTGAAACCATTGGTCCAACAAATGGCTAACCCAGGGATAAGAAAATCTTATCTACTTCAACGCCGGCTCCCATTCATGTCTATGCCTAGTTTATGGATTTGGGGTGAAAATGAAGGAATCGAACCTGGCCCCACCTGGTCTCGCGAATGGCATGACACCCAAGGAGACCCAGGTCGTGGGTCGAAACCTTGGATTGCCCCAAATGGGAGATATGTCATGATCCCGAAAGCGACCCACAATGTTCATTGGGAGTTCCCGGAGCAAGTGCTAAACCTATGCATAGAATTTATTGAGTCTGTCCCAACAACCTAAAGGTTACAGGTGTGAAAAGGATTTCGATCTCTCAAACAGCATTATATTTTGAAAATGTATCGAAATCTTGCTTGTAGGACCCAGCGTAAAAGTTCTTTAGGAAAGGCATCACGGATTTAGCGAGAGCTTGATGTTCCAATTGAGTTGATGTCAGTGGCAAAGATAGGGCGCTCTTAATCTCGTTAAATAGTCGGGTTTTATCTATCTTGCATGTCTCCCCATCTTTTACCACTAGATCTCCATTTACCAGTACTGTATGTACGTCTTGTTCCTTAATACGATGGACTAATACATCGACTATTGAAGCATCTTCGTGCAAAAATGGGCTTTCCAAGCGATTTGTCTTTAAGATTGCTATGTCTGCAAGTTTTCCCACCTCTATGGATCCAACCTGTTCAGCAATTCCAAGGGCCCTAGCACCATTTTGAGTGGCCATCGCAAAAATTTGATATGGGGTGATTGGATCGAATTCGACCCCGGGAATACGATGTAATTTAAGTACCAAGCGCATCTCTTGAAACATGTCTTTGTCATCGTTGATGGTCATATTATCCGTGCCAATGGCAATTTGAATCCCGGATTGCAACATATCTGCTATAGGGGCTATCCCTGAAAATACCCTGAGGTTCGAGCTCGCATTGTGGCAGACCATGGAATCAGATTCAGAGAGGAGTCCAATATCATCCTCTGTGACCCAAACACTATGACCGCATACAATCTCAGGTTTCAAAAAGCCCAGATCCGACAAATGTTTTACCGCCGAACAACCATACCTATTCAACGCGAAATATTTCTGATATATGGTTTCTAGTACGTGGATATGACAAGAACTGCCATATTTATTCGACAATGCCTTTAATCCCATCATCAGTTCGTCTGTACATCGGTGCACATTGGTAGGGGCAGTGTTTATGGTTAGTCGACCGTTGTGATTTCTGTGATACTTTTTGAATAAATCTTCGGATGCCCCTAATAGTTCATCTATGGGCCAATAACCTTTGTTCATGAATATAGAATTAAAACTTTCAAGATGATTTTCAAACAAACAATGTCTTGGATCTTGTTACCAACATCCTTCCAAAATTTAATTGGTCCAATTTTACAATCGAGAGATCCTCGTGACCTTGGATTGCTTCCCACAAAACGAAATTT
>CAJXDJ010000200.1 GCA_913052045.1 uncultured Dehalococcoidia bacterium | reverse complement strand
TCTGGAGCTGCTTTTAGCTGGAGCTTGGCCACTGCTGGTATAAATGTAATGTGTCTAGAACAAGGTCGCTGGATTAATAGTAATGAATATCCCACCGATAGGATGGATTGGGAACTATCCAGAAACAAGGAATTTGCTAAAGATCCTAATGTCCGTAATCTTCCAGAAGATTACCCTATAAATTCCATTAATTCTCCTATTACCCCCTTAATGTATAACGCTGTAGGGGGAAGCACTATTCACTGGTCTGCTCAATTTCCGAGGTTAAAACCCTCTGATTTTAGGGTCAAAACCCTTGATGGTGTTGCGGACGATTGGACGCTCACTTATCAACAGCTGGAAAAGTTTTTTGATCTTAACGATACCATGATGGGAGTTGCTGGCATTACCGGTGATCCGATGTATCCAAGAAAGTCGCCCAGGCAAACTCGTCCGTTGTCCCTCGACAAGGCAGGCAATGTGATTGTTAAGGGATTGGATAAACTTGGGTGGCATTGGTGGCCGTCAGATGCGGCTATTTTGACTGATGCTTATGATAACAGGCTTCCGTGCAATAATTGTGGTCCATGTGAACTCGGATGTGTCAGGCAATCAAAAGCCAGTACAGACATTACCTATTGGCCCAAAGCGATTCATTTAGGGGTGACCCTTAAGACGCACGCCCGGGTCAGTCAGATTACACTATCTCCCGACGGACTTGCGGACGGTGTAATCTATTTCGATTCAGAAGGAAATATGCAGAAACAACGGGCGCGAATCGTTGTTCTTGCTTGTAATGGAATAGGCACACCTAGATTATTGCTCAACTCGGTGTCTAGTCGATTTCCAGGGGGTCTGGCGAATAGTAATGGGCTTGTAGGAAGAAATTTGATGTTCCATACCTATGCTATGGTTATGGGAATCTTCGAGCAAGACTTAGAATCGTATAAAGGCCCTTCGTCTTGTTCTATCATTTCACAGGAATTTCATGAAACGGATTCTAAACAAGGATTTCTCAGGGGTTTTACTTTTCAAGTAGGTAGGGGTGGAGCTCCACTTCACACTGCTCTCGGGAGCCAGCCTGGAGATCGGATACCATGGGGGGCGAACCATCGAAAAGTATTTGATGAGCGGTATGGGCATAATTTGAATATTTCCGTATGCGGTGAAGATCTTCCAGAAAAACATAATAGGGTAATCTTAGACGACAATCTAAAGGACACGGACGGTATACCGGGGGCTAGAATTGAATATACTCTTGGTTCTAACAGCTCTATGGTAATAAAAAAAGGTATCGAAAGGGCAAAAGAAGCGTTAGACGCAGCTGGAGCATATGCTGTGGTCGTTAATCCTTTATTGCAAGAATCCGGATGGCATCTTTTGGGGACGACCAAAATGGGCAACAACAGAAATACTTCCGTTGTTGATGCAGTTGGCCGGACTCACGATGTGAAGAACTTATTCATAGTCGACGGCAGTCTCTTTGTCACATCTGGTGCTGTTAATCCCACATCAACCATTCAGGCTGTTGCCTTGTATATTGCCGATTATATTAACAATAATTCTCGCCATATTTTGGATTAATTTGGGGCATGTGCACAGAGGATAATGGACGAAAATAGACTAATTCTGGATTTAAAAAGTCAGGTTGTGTTGCAGGGCATTCTGGCTCTAATAATCCCGGCTGATGAATGCCTACCAACAGCTGGAGATCTCGACTCAAAGCAGTTTATCCAAATAGAAATGGAAACTAATTCAGACGTTAGCAGGGCCGTTGTCATAATTATAGAACTTGTTCAAGGTCGATGCAGGGAAGAGTTTGAAAAAGAATTCATGGATTGCCATATGGGACAACAAATAGAAATTTTAAAACTTATTGAAACTGCTCATAGGGACCTTTTTAGCATTCTTATAACGCTTGTATATAGCTTTTACTATACGCATCCAAAAGTGCTCAGGATACTGAAACCCGGAACTGGGCCTCCTCAACCGGAAGGATATTATATGGAAGTGGGATTGATCGAACTTAGGAAAAATGTGGAGGATAGAGGCCCGCTGTACCGGGAATACTAGAGAAAGGTACATCGCGTAATGAACGGATAATCTATCAGTCTGCCGGTTGTTGACATAGAAAATAGTTTGCGGTTAAATCATGGAGTTAACAAATAAATATAGCGGCGCTAGACGTCCTTTTAGGACATGAGGGAAGACTGTGAGATTCAGGCGCGGTTCCGCCACTGTAATCAGGTTGCTATTCGCCACGAGCCACTGTTGAAATTTAGCGGGAAGGCAGCGGGAAGCAAGAACCTGTAAGCCAGGAGACCTGTATAGCGTTACTGGACTAATTTCTGCGACAAACAGGGAGGTCCAATAATCTGGAAATGGAAATTCCCTTCTCCGCTATAGAAATTTAATTCCCTTCTTCGCTATTCCCTTCTTCGCTATTCCTTCTTCGTTTATTATTTCCCTAAAGCTTTAACGAGGGATAATTCGTCAGCTTGAAATTCGTCAGCTGCACGAAACAATCAGGGTGCTACGTGGAGAATTAGAAAGCCACCAATTTTCAGCCACTCAGGATGTTCAGGCAGCTTTTGCCGAAAATGCAGATGATTTAAAACAGCTCCGAGAAGCCACTTCAGTGCTGCGTAACCAACTTGAAAACCAACAGTTCGAGAAAGAGGCCGCCGTACAAGAGGCTGCTCAACGTTGCGCGGAAGAAATAGAGCAGTTAAAAGATACGGTTTCACAACTCAGAAATGTGATGGAAACTATTAAATTCGAGTATGAGGCAGGTTTCCGGAAACAACACATGGAAAAAGTGGATGAACACCGCCATTTGCAAGAGACTATAGTG
>CAJXDJ010000199.1 GCA_913052045.1 uncultured Dehalococcoidia bacterium | reverse complement strand
TATTGTCGGGGTTTCAGCAAATTTTGAATTTTGTGTTGTGCACTTCTTGAATTTCAGAAGCCCATCTTTCTTGATCATTATCCTGAATTGAAATCATTTCTATATCAGAAGAAGCCTTGAGATTAAGTGACCATATGTTCCGAAAATTCATTTCATAAAGTCCATAAATAAGGGATTCTAAATCATCCTTAGTCATTGTCAATGTTGTGGCGGAGTCTTGCATGTGTTCAGCTTAAGATCACTCCTACCAACCTGTCAAAGAAGATTATTGTGCTGCAAGCCTTTTAGCTATACGATACGAAGCCTAAACCAATATCGGTTACAGGACTGTTTAACCAACATGAACCTTCCAAGACTACCCGTGTTTACTGCTGAATGGGTTAGAGTCCTTGGAGTCAATGTTCGTTATTTCCGATTGGGAAAGGGACCTCCAATAGTATTATTGCACGGGCTTGGAGAATCATCGATTATATGGGCATACAATATAGAACCGCTGGCAAAAAGCTACACTGTCTATGCCCTGGATTTGCCTGGTCATGGGCATAGTGATAAACCAAAATGGCCGTATAGCCTCAACAAATCTGTTGATTTTCTGTCTTCATTCCTATCAATACTAAATCTTGAAAGGCCACATTTAATCGGAAATTCGCTGGGAGGCATGATCGCCTTGGAAACAGCGTTTAAGCAACCAAATCAACTCGGCAAATTAGTTCTGGTGGATAGCGCCGGGCTTGGAAAGGAATTAGCCTCTTTTCTTAAAATAATGACCCTCCCGTTAGTTGGTGAATTAATGACAATGCCAACAAAAGCTGGTCTTCGGTTTTTGCTAAAACAAGTTGTCGCCAATCCCCATAGCATACCGAACGATCTGATTGAATCTTTGGTCCAGGAACGAAATAGAAAAGGTAATAAGCGATCAATGCTTAGAATTCTTAGGTCAGGCGTCAATATTCGTGGAATCCATACTCGCCTAATTGATGTATCCCGATTGGAATACTTAAACGTTCCAACCTACATACTGTGGGGAAGAGAGGATAAGATATTCCCCAGTTCTCACGGCCAAAATGCCGCTATGCGACTTCCTAGAGGAAGGCTAACAGTGTTCGAAGACTGCGGCCATTGGCCCCAAATAGAAAAACATCGCGAATTTAATCGCCTTGTCGTGGAATTTCTAAAATAGATTTCGTGTTCTATATCGGGGGTCTCAATCTCGCCTTTAAAACAGCTTCGCACCAATGAGCCACAGCTAACAGCCGGCTCTCTGCAAAAGATGAAGCTACTAACTGTATACCCAAAGGCATTCTCGAAGAAGGGTCTATACCGGACGGAATCGTTATAGCTGGTAGCCCAGCCAATGTCCAAGGGCTCTGAAACAATGGGTCACCGGTCGTACTTAGATCCTTAGGAGCTGCGGTGGGAGTACTAGGAGTAATTAACACATCCCATCGACGAGTTAGAAAATCCAGATCTCTCCTAAACACCCTACGAAACCTTTGAGCTTGGATATAAGTAATGGCAGGAGTGAGGAACCCTAATTCAATGCGTTTTCTCAGTTGTTCACTATAATCGTCTGCACGAGCCCGAAACTGTTCTTCATGATAGGCAGCACATTCGACATTCATTACAACCCACTGAATTGCCATAGATTTGGCAAAACTTGCTGGCAGTGAAACCATATCCACCTCTGCTCCAGCCAGGGAAAGTCTATGAAGAACCTCTTCGGTGTGGGTTCTTACAACAAGGCTTGCATTCTCCATAAAGAAATCCTTAACGAAGCCAATTTTGGGTGGGTCATTTAAATGTGCGATCTCGTCTAGGTAATTTGGAACTGGAACTTGTGCCGACCCTGGATCGTTTTCGTCATAACCGGCAGTCGTCTGCAAAATGATCGCAGCATCCCTTACCGAATGTACCAATGGGCCAATAGTATCTAGGGACCAGGCCACTGGTATTACTCCATACACACTAACACGCCCAAAAGTAGGTTTGAAACCAACGATACCATTATAGGACGCAGGTCTAAGAATGGATCCTCCAGTCTGTGACCCCATAGCGCCCGTACACATCCCACTAGCGACTGCCACAGCAGAACCACTACTAGACCCACCCGGTGTATGCGCTGCATTCCAAGGACTAACTGTAATGGGTGGATCTCCTGCAGCGAATTCAGTTGTCACTGTTTTACCTAATATAATGGCTCCAGCCTTTTTCAGCTTAGCCACGGCTGTAGAATCATACTCAGGAATAAAGTCTGTATGAATCTTCGAACATGCTGTTGTTCTTATCCCCTTTGTATAATAGATATCCTTTATCCCTATAGGTATCCCATGAAGTGGCCCTTTCTTGCCGCGTAATTCTATTTCCCTTGTTGCTTGTTCCGCACATTCAATCGCCTGCTCTCTCAATACCAGGACCCATGCTTTCAAACGCGTTTCTAGTTGATTAATTCTATCCAAACAACTTTCCACTAGCTGAACAGGAGAGAAAACACCATCTTCAATCCCTTGAGATGCTTCACTTATCGTTAAATCACAAGGGTCAGTCAACCTTTTCCTCCATCATGGATGGTTTTGCCAAGTAAAAGTAGGAAATTCCTTCATGGGCGGAAATCCCTCATGTAGCTGCGCTATAAACTTTGCATCTTGTTTCATAATATCTTGTAGAATTAGGCATCTATCGTAGGAAAAGATTACTTCAGCTCTACGAATATTTTCCTCGAGTATTTCTTGTTCCCCAAGTTTACGTATATACATTATTAGCTTGATTAAAGAGGCATTGTATGCCGATGTCAAGATCCGTTGACAACAGTCTTATGGCTACATAATATGATTCTATGCGGGTGTAGCTCAGTGGCAGAGCATCTGCTTCCC
>CAJXDJ010000198.1 GCA_913052045.1 uncultured Dehalococcoidia bacterium | reverse complement strand
TAGGGTTAGGCTTAGGCTTAGGCTTAGGCTTAGCTCACCCTAACGCTAACCCCACCCCAAACGATAGACCCTGTCCAAGAGATCCACCACTCATTTCGACTCCGGGCGTTTTTGTGTGAGCATGTCCCTGGATTCTGCTGTCCATTTTACGGAATGTCGCCAACTCCTCATGCGGGAAAAATCCTCGTCTTGAAAGCACAGCATAAAGTCCAGGACAGGCATGCGCCTTACTAAGAACAAACCTATCTCTATCGCTCCAATCGGGCTTTTCTGGATCAATGTTGAGAATATTGAAATATAAAGCCGTCAATATATCAATCTCTGATAATGATCCCCCGGGGTGCCCACTGGCAGCCCGGTGCGTCATAGAAACAATATCCCTCCGAAGTTCCTTTGATATTTTTTCTAGGTCCTCAACTTGGAGCGATACTGTGGCAGGATGTTCTCTCTCTGGACTACTCATAAACGAGGTTCTTAACTCTCCCAAATAAATTTGTGCACAGCCGATCCCATATGGCTGACGTTGAGGGATTATAACAATGCGATTTTTAAGTGTCTAGATAGAGTGCTAAGGTGTCCGTATAATTGATACACAATGATTATAGATGCTCATACAAAAATATATCCACCACATTTTAATAATATTCGGGGAAAGTTACTCAAAACTGATCCTACATTTTCCTCACTTTTCTCCAATCCAAACGCACGTCTCGTCACGGGGTCAGATCTTCTAACATCCATGAATAGGAACCAAATAGACATGTCTATAATCGCAGGCATAGGTTGGACTAATTTGGAGGTTGCCAAAGAGGCAAATAACTACTTATTGGAAGAAGCTCGACAAAATCCCACCAGATTCCTACCTCTATGCTCTGTAGATCCATCTTGGGGAATCGAATCAATTAATGAACTGGAACGGTGCGCTAGACTAGGAGCTGAAGGGATCGGAGAGCTTCATCCTGACACCCAGAATTTCGATATTACCGACAAAAGAATTATGACCCCCTTCATGAAAATTGCTAGGGATCTGGAGTTGCCTATTCTAATTCACTCTTCTGAGCCCGTGGGACACATCTACGACGGCAAGGGTACTATATATCCTAGAAAATTAATTGAGTTTATTAATAACTTTCCAGATAACGTCATAATCTGTGCTCACTGGGGTGGCGGCCTTCCTTTTTACTCTTTGATGCCAGAAATATCCCAGTCATTGACCAACGTATATTTCGATTCTGCTGCTTCACCGCTCCTTTATAATTCAGATATTTTCGATATAACAACTAAACTCGTAGGAGCAGGGAAAATATTATTTGCCAGCGACTATCCCGTCGTATCCCCAAAAAAGATCCTGGCCCAAATAGAAAAATCAGAACTTAACTCCCAACAAAGCAGATTGATACTTGGGGGAAATGCTAACAAGCTATTCCGTATGGGTAATCCTGAATAGTATTCTGAACACTTGTGATGACAGAACATGAAAATAGAGTTCTTAGAACGTTTGTATCAGTTCCTCTTAGCCCAACGACTATTCATACCCTGTCAACATTTATCGAGAATCTAAACAAGGAGGGTAATCTACGTATCCGTTGGGTCAAACCAAAACACTTTCACCTAACCCTAATTTTTTTGCCTAAAACGGATCCAATCCAACTCTACTCTATATTTAACAAGATCCAACAGGCGGCCACTAAATTCAGCCCTTTCCCATTAAGGCTTAATACTCTCGGGGGATTCCCCCATATCAATAGCCCCAAGGTATTATGGGCAAGTGTTTTAGGAGAAGTCACAAAATTGGAATTACTTCACAATAAAATAAATTCTAAGCTAGTTCCTTTAGGGTTTCTTCAAGAGAGACAAAAGATTGTTCCCCATATAACTTTGGGCAGAGTACCATCCTCAGCAACCCAGGATGCGACTCTATTGCTCAAACAGGTCATTACTGCAAATTTCAATTTCCCTGCGGAGGACTGGTGCGTCACAGAACTTCATTATATAGAAAGCACACTGACACAAATCGGTCCTGTCTATAAAACTATCGGGATAGCTCCATTAAGTAAAGTGCTATAGTAAGCTGACGGAACAAGAAATTGGGCCTCAGCCAAACATCCGCAATAAGGACTTAGCACTCTTATTTTTTGAAAACATCTTCATCATTTTTTGGGCCTGTATAAATTGATTCATTAAGTGGTTTACATCTACCGGCTCGGTGCCACTGCCCAATGCAATTCGTTTTCTCCTCGATCCATTTATAACCTTGGGATTACGTCTCTCATAAAGAGTCATCGACTGTATAATCGCTTGAATCTTTTTTATCCTATCAGTATTAATCGATTCTTGGGCTAATTTTCTTTTAACACCACTTAATCCAGGCATCATTTCCATTAGTGATTCGATCGACCCCATTTTCTCCAACCCCTTCATCTGTTCCAAAAAATCTTCGAGGTCGAATTCGGCTTTTCTAATTTTCCTCTGCAATTCCAAGGCCTGATCTTTACGAAATACCCTTTCACTCTTTTCTATCAACGTTAATACATCACCCATCCCAAGAATCCTGGAGGCCATCCTATCGGGATGAAATACTTCCAAAGCGTCAACTTTTTCTCCGATACCAGCAAACTTAATGGGGACTCCGGTGACTTTTGAAATGGATAGCGCAGCTCCGCCCTTTGAATCTCCATCTAATTTTGTCATTATGAGTCCTGTCAACATCACATGTTCGTGAAACGACTGCGCAGCGTTTACAGCATCTTGCCCGGCCATGGCATCAACAACAAGTAGAGTTTCTATCGGCGAAATTCTTGAACGGATTTCTGATAATTCACTCATTAAATTATCATCTATGTTAAGACGGCCAGCCGTATCTATTATTGCCCATTTAACACCAAT
>CAJXDJ010000197.1 GCA_913052045.1 uncultured Dehalococcoidia bacterium | reverse complement strand
CCTTGGCTCGCTTCAGCTTGATAGGGAGTATAGGATGTGAGGAATTCCCCGCGTGTCAGAATTGGTTTGACAATGCTAGGAGTAAAATGGTTATAGGCACCTGCTCCCAGAAAACACGCATTTTGTTCAAGGTTACTGTTTTGGAGACCTAACGCCATAAGTTCGAATTTAAGGTCTATTTCGGACATGGGGTGAGGAATATCTAGAGTAGGATGTCGATGTTTTGCGGGTATGTCTGAAAACAAATCGTCGATTGAGTTAATACCGATCGCGTCCAACATTTCCTGTTGTTGGGAAGGAGTGTTGGGTATGTAGTGTGATTGGAAAAAGGGAGTGTCAGAGACTGGCACGTTAATGGGCCTCGTTTTCAATCAACTCATTGTATTCCTCTGATGTTAGGAGAGAACTGAAATCTGAAGAGGCGTCCCTGGGTGCTAATTTTACCAGCCATCCAGAACCTGATGGATCCTGGTTAACTAGTTCCGGGCTATCGAGCACGGCCTGATTGACTTCGGTTACCGCACCTCCAACAGGTGAGAAGATATCTGATACTGCTTTCACTGATTCTATCTCTCCCAACTTTGAACTTTGGTCAACACTAGATCCGACTTCGGGTAGGTCTACATAAACGATATCGCCAAGTTGTTCCTGCGCGAAATTGGTAATGCCTACTATCACTTCGTCCCCGACGATTTGAGCCCATTCGTGGTCTTTCGAGTATCTTCTGTCGCTAGGATTCATTCTTTCTTCTTCCTCGCATAAAAGGGTAAAGTGGAAACCACGGCATCGGTAAGTCGCCCTCTGATATCGATGGTTAAGTGTTGATCAATAGTAGTAAAATCCTGTGAAACATAGCCTAAGGCTATGTTCCTGTCAAGAGTGGGAGAATAGCCTCCACTTGTTATTTTCCCGATGGTGGTGTCGTTATTTATTATAAGGTGATCGTGGCGTGGAATACTTCTGCCGACTGGGAGAAGTCCAACTAATTTGCGCGTGGTTCCTGTTTCATTTTGTTTTCGTAGTAAGCTTGCACCTACAAAGTCTTTATCAAGTTTGACGAATCTTCCTAATCCTGCTTCGAGCGGATTCGTGGTAAGGTCAATATCAGACCCATGCAATGGCAATGCTGCTTCTAGGCGGAGTACGTCTCGAGCTCCGAGCCCGCATGAACTCATTCCTTTTTCCGTCAGTTTATTCCAAAGGGCCGGTCCTTTTTCAGCCTCTAATATAACTTCAAATCCGTCCTCGCCCGTATATCCGGTCCGTCCATAAAAAACTTTGCAACCATCTATAATCCCTTCTCCACTGCCAAAGAACTTCAAATTTGATGGGGTTTCTGGGCAGAGCTCATCCATGGTCGATGCTGCGTGCGGGCCTTGGACAGCTATCATCACGGTTTCTGTAGTGACGTCGTTTATCGTGCAATTAGGAAATTTCTCTTTTTGCCACCTGTCTAGCCAGTTTCTAATAGCCTGGCGGTTTGATGCGTTGCAAACAAGTAGATATCGATTCGTATCTAGGCGATAGGTAACAGTGTCATCTATAATGCCTCCATTCTCGTTACAGACTAGTGAATAACGAGCCCGTCCTATTCGGAGGTTGCCAATTCTGTTGGTTTGGATCCAATCACATAGTGAGGTGGAGTCTGGTCCACTGAGATAAATTCTTCCCATATGCGAGACGTCAAAGAGCCCACCCTTAGTTCTCACTGCATTCGACTCCTCCAGTATACTGGTGTACTGGACCGGCATTTCAAAGCCAGCGAAGGGTACCATTCGGGCCCCAAGATTAACGTGGATATCATATAGCGCTGTTCTGTTAAGTGATGATGTCAATAGTCTGTTCCTAGATGAGAATGGCAAGAATGGTATGGGGTTAATATTAACCTGTCAAGGTCCTAGTTTAATGTTGCAGATTCATCTAAAGTGTTAGCTATGGCACGTAGACAATTTACGATAGATGAAGCCCTTAATTATCTAGCATGGCTTGAGGAAAGATTCTTGATTATCGATCGTACAACGAATTCCCTCGAAAACGTGCTTTTAACTATGGAAAGACTCAAAACTAAGAGTAGAAGTAACGGGTACTCGGCGATCGATGCAAAAATGAAAAAAGCGGGAGAAGATGAAAAAAGATTACGATCAGAATTTGAAGAAACGATTAAAGTAATCAATGATGAACAAATAATTATTAGGGATATAAAATTGGGTCTTGTTGATTTCCTCTCCCTATGGGATCAAAGAGAGGTTTTCCTCTGTTGGAAAAGAGGAGAACCTTCCATCCAATTCTGGCACAATACAGATGAAGGATTTGCCTCCAGGAAACGCATTTAGATGATTGGAAATGAAAACCTAACTGATTTGGTGAAAACATGCGCATACAATCTTGGATTTGATGTCGTTCGTATAACCTCAGCGGAACCGTTTTTAATAGAAAGGGCTGTGGCCGAAAAGAGAATTCAACAAGGATTCATGGATGGGTTGCCTTGGTATACGGAAAGTAGAGTACGCCGGGGCACAGATCCGAATGTACTGTTACCTGGAGCAAAGAGCATTATTTCGGTAGGAATCAGTTATCTTTCAGAATCGTTTCAGCAACCCAAGAATGGAAACAAGATTGCCCGTTATGCTTGGGGAAAGGATTATCATAAGGTAATCAAAAACAAACTAAAAGGCCTGGTAAGAGATGTCGAAGAACGATTAGACAGTACTGTAAATGCTCGTTGGTATGTGGACGATGGCCCCATGTTAGATCGTGCCGTCGCACGAAGGTCTGGTATAGGGTGGTTTGGGAAAAATACAAACATTCTTACTTCTTCGCACGGATCTTGGGTATTTTTAGGGCAATTGATTACAGATCTCGACCTAGAGATGGATCCACCACTAAAAAAGGATTG
>CAJXDJ010000196.1 GCA_913052045.1 uncultured Dehalococcoidia bacterium | reverse complement strand
GGCTGGCCGAAGGGAAGAAATCCTCGGCAGGAGAGGGGAGGTGAAGGATAGGACGATCAACAAACGTAAACTATCGAACCAAGCTCTCAGGGAGCAGCTCAGACCAGTTTGATCTCTCTATTACCGAAACAGTCCCTTTTTGCTGAAGTCCAACAGACATGCATTCTGGTATAAATACAGTAATCACAGACATCGAGAGGCCTAACGGTATGGTCGGCTTTGCATCAGAGTCTGATGCAGTGACCATCAGAGTAGCCGATGACCTTGATATTTCCCGTGGGGACATGTTTAGCAGTCCAAACGAAAAGCCGACGATCGATAATTACTATGAAGCGACCATTTGCTGGATGGGTGAAAGAACCTCTTTAAAGGCCGGTGTAATGATGCGTATAAAGCATATGGCTCATATTGCTCGAGCCCTAGTTGTTAGTGTCAAGAATACGGTTGATGCCGGCATGATTGGCATCCCGACTTGTTTCCGTAATTTAAGTTTGTAAAGCACACAGGCTGGAAAAGTGAAACCTTTAAAAATTTACCTAGCTGATCTTACTTACAACACTGTGAGTATTGCTAACGAAGCTTTTCCATTAAATATCGGGTACGTCGGTGCGTACTGCAAAGAACGTTTTGGATCTCGAGTTGAGCTTTCTCTTTTCAAATACATCAATGATTTGGAAAGTTCTATGCGCTCCTCTCCTCCTGATATTCTGGCTTTGAGTAACTATCCATGGAACTATGCGTTGGATCTTGGTTTGTTCGAAGCGATGCGAGATATTCGTCCCGAAACATTACGGGTTATGGGCGGTTCGAATATTTCGCATGAGCATAAACTGCAATCTGAGTTTCTAATAGAAAATGCGATCGTAGATATTTACGTATATTTGGAAGGCGAGATAGGGTTTTCCAACATTGTTGAGAGGGTACTGCAGGAAGAAGAACCAAACTTAGAACGGTCATTTATAAAAAATGATTCCATAAGCGGATGCCTGTTTATTGATTCGGCGGGCAAATTTGTCAGAGGTCAGCCCATACCGAGGCTTAAGGCGTTGGACGAGTTTCCGTCACCGTACTTAACAGGATTAATGGATAAATTTTTTGATGGGTCTTTGAGTCCTATGATGGAAACGAACCGCGGATGCCCTTTCAGTTGCACGTTCTGTCATGAAGGGCATGCTGTGTACCAGAAGGTTAATTTTTTCAGCATGGAACGGGTTAATGCAGAGCTTAACTACATTGCCCAGAGAGTCCCTTCTCAAGTCCATAACTTGATGTTTTGTGATCCAAATTTTGGGATGTACGGTCGGGATAAGGACATTTGTAAGACTGTCGCTGGTATTCAACAAAAGACGGGTTGGCCAAAGGACATATTCGCCAGTACAGGTAAGAATAAAAAAGACCATATTGCGGATGCCTTGTTTGAACTAAATGGAAGCATGCAAATGTGGCTTTCGGTCCAATCGATGGATGAAGATGTACTCGGGAACATTAAACGGACTAATATCAGTCTGCCGGACATGCTAGAGATTCAATCTACTTTGTCTGCTAATAAACTCCCCTCTAAGTCGGAGATCATTGTGGCTTTGCCGGGTGAAACGTTTGAAAGTCACATCAGGTCCATATCAAAATTGGTGACTGCCGGAGTGGACACAATAACGGCCTATACGCTCATGTTGTTAAATGGAACCGATATGAATACTCCCGAACAACGCGAAGAGTGGGGATTTGTTGGCAAATTCAGAGTTTTGCCAAGGGATTTTGGGAAACTGGCGAATGGTAAGAATGTTGTTGAGGTAGAAGAGGTTGTTGCTGCCACTAAGGATTTGAGTTTTGAAGATTATGTGGAACTCAGGCGATTGCATTTGATCATATCCATGATTTACAACGGTAAAGGATACGCAGGCCTTTTTAAGTTTTTCCGACAGTCTGATCTGGACGTTTTCCTACTTCTAAAAGGCATGCTCCACAACTTTCCCAAAGCACCGATTACTGTGCGGGAAAGCGTGGTGGATTTTGAAAAAGAAACGCGTGACGAATTGTGGGATTCTGAGGAGGACCTACGATCATTTTATTCGGATGACCAGAATTACGATTTGCTCGTATCTGGGGATTTGGGTGCTAATTTACTTCAAAAATATGTTGCTGCGTTCCTGATGGAAGCCTCCGATGATTGGTTGCGATACTCATTTACGGTGGCCAAGGACATCGTAAGGGAACATTTGAATGACGATCAGAGCCTGCGGAAATTAGAGAATATAGAGCGATATTCTGGAGCCCGCACAAGAAATATTTTCACTGAAAATCGCTTGAACGTGATACCCACAATATCTTTGGAATATGATGTGGAGGCTTGGGTTTTGGATGAAAACTCCAAACCTCTTGACGAGTTTCAATTCCAAAAATCCCGACGAGTTAAATTCCTTTTTACTCGAGAGCAATATGCCTTGATGGAGGATTACTTTCAACGTTTTGGTAATACACATCAGGGGATAGGTAAGATTCTTACAAAGATGAACATTAATAGCGTGTGGCGGAAGTGTGTCTATTCTGACGACTTAAAATGGGCCGAAGAAGAAGAGACTTCCGAGATATATTATTCACTGATAGATGAGCAGGCTTCTGGCGGTGTTATTGCCAGACGATAGTTACGTGCGTCGTGAAATGAGCATCGATTACCTGCCAGCTAATTGCTTGCAAACGCTGTTTTGCTTGAGGTTCTCACTCCGGGGCTAATCTGATTCTGACCTGCCCCCCAAAAACTAGACCAGGGTAAATGTTAGAAACTCTGGTTCTAAAAGAGGGTAGAAATGCCAGGAAAGAGACACAGTCCGGAGCAGTGTCGGACGTCAGCAAAAGTGGGAGTTAATCCGTCATGGGAGTCCCACCGACACACATTCCTCCGATCACCAC
>CAJXDJ010000195.1 GCA_913052045.1 uncultured Dehalococcoidia bacterium | reverse complement strand
CCACATTCGTTCTCCTCCATCGTTGCCGGTTCGTACGACCTGGTCAATCCACTCTTGATTGTTACCGAATACTCCAATTCTTACAGTGCCTAGAGATATGATTATCGCCCCAGTCAGAGTCGCGATATCTACCATATGGCTAACTCCAAGTTTCCTTACAGCGTAGACCATTGCATCAGAAAGTATTAAACGTCCTTCGGCATCAGTATTAATGACTTCAATTGTTTTATCGTTCATCGCACGGACAATATCTCCAGGTCTTTGAGCATCCCCACCTGGCATATTTTCTGTTGTTGGCACCACTCCGGTAACATTAATCCTGGGTTTTAAAGCGGCTATTGCTTTCATTGCTCCAATAACGGAAGAACCACCAGTCATGTCACCTTTCATGTTTTCCATGTTGAGTGCGGGTTTTAAAGATATACCGCCAGTATCAAATGTAACTCCTTTCCCTATTAATCCAAGGACATGGTGTGGCCTGTCCGGGTCGCCCTTATATTCCAGGGATATTAGCTTTGGAGGCTGATGACTTCCTCGGGCCACTCCTACTAAGGCACCCATGCCCAATTTTTCCATGTCTGAGCGGTCTAGAATCGTAATTCCGAGGTTTCCTTCTCGCGCTACAGTGCTGGCTATTTCAGCCATCTTACTGGGGGTTAAGTCGTTTGACGGGGTGTTTGACATATCTCTTGAGAGAGCTACACCACTAGCTATCAATTCCCCTTGTCGCACTCCGATATCCAAGCTAGCAGATAGATCTGATTCAGGGGAGACTATCGTAACTTCTTCGGTGTTCCCTTGGTTTTCCTTACTGGTTCGGTAATTATGGAATTGATATGTGCCGAGTATGGCTCCTTCAGCTATAGCTTGGCCACACTCTACGGGTTTTAGAATTCCTTCTTCGATTCCATGTGGTGTAGTACAGAAAGACAAAACCCCCCTAGTCCGCAGGTATCTACTTGCATTGCCCATTAGGGCTCGTACGGTATTCAAGTCAAATTTACCTTTTCGTCCCAATCCAGATACAAGTATTCGCCGAGCTGGAATCCGACCTAAAGTATGGATAAGAGTGAATTCTCCACTTGACCCCTTAATTTCCTGGCAGTTTCTTAGCTGACTGATAGCTCCGTCCATAACTTCATCCAGGATTTTTGTTACACCGTCAAGTTCCTTTGAGTCTTCATACAATCCTACAATAATAGCGGGAGTATTTATTTCCAAAATGTCTTCGGCTACAACCTTGATTTCCATTTCCACTCCTTTTTATCTGGTTTCAGAAACGAGCATCATAATTCATTTAAAGAGGGGAATCTACTTGAACTTTATTTAATATCTGCATCTAATAAGTTTACGTATGCTTTTACCTGATGAGGAGGGTTTGCTTGAGGAATACCCAACGTGGGATTATAGGATGGTTTTCGTGTGGAATGCTAACCCAACGAGACCAGGTCCGGTATGAGCTCCCATTACTGGTGTAAATTCGCTAACAAGGACTTCTTGCCAATTAAAAATAGCTTTGGCTCTTATATACATAATATTAGCAGTCTCTGGAGCATTGGCGTGCATTATATTTAGATGGGCTGGCCTATCTCCAAGGTGGTTAAAGGCCGTTTGAAACAGAAGATCTATAGCCCGTCGTTTCCCCCTGGGTTTTCCTAGTAAGCGTGCTTTGCCTCCCGTCAGATCAGCGAGAGGTCTAATGCCCAGCAATGAGGCTGCCCAAGCTTTCGTTTTCGGAACTCTTCCGCTTTTTTCCAAGTAGTAGAGTGTGTCCAGGACAGCTAGGAGGTGTACTCTAGGGATCAGATCCTGAATACCTGCTACAACTTGTTCAATTGACTGTCCTGATTTGGCTGCTCGAGCTGCTTGTAGTGCTATCAATCCCTCGGCGCCGGCCGCTGCTTTACTATCAATTATCTTGATTCGAGTGCGAGGGTAACTGGCATACGTTAACCTGGCAGCTATTGTAGCCGCATTTAGGGTAGCGTTACTGAATTGCGATCCTACGGTTATGCAGATGATGCTCTGGTGCCGTTTAGCGGCCAATTCAAACTTTTCGAAGAAGTCTCCGGGTGTGGGGCCTGATGTGGTGAATGTCACATGCTTGGATTTCTGAATGACATAGAATTCCGAAGGATCTATATCGATGCCGTCTCGATAAGTTTTGTTTTGGCTGATCAATTGGTGAGGAACAACCGATATGTTGAGATCTTGGATTATATCTTGAGCCAGACAGCTACTACTATCTACTACGATTGCTACTTTTTGTTGTGTTACCACTACACTACTAGTATTCGAAGATTCTCGATCAGCTCAGTATACTTTGAATCAACGAGAGCACTATTATGGCTACCATAGGTGTAAAATCAAACATTCCCACCCTTGGAATTACTTTCCGCAGAGGGCTAAGTAAGGGTTCTGTAATCTGGTATATGATGGTTATGAAGGGATTGTTAGAGTGGCCGGGAGATACCCAAGAGGTTATTACTCTGGCAAATATTGCCAATTGGAGAAAAGTAAAAAATAGCTGAAGCAACCCAAGTATTGATTCAGCCACTACGAATCTCCTAGATTAAGCGATTTTTTATAGGCTGCTCTAACTGCGTTTAAAATAGCAGTTCGGAATCCCGCTTCTTCCAAAGCAAGTAGTCCTTCGGCGGTTGTGCCACCAGGCGACGTAACCATGTTTCTTAGTTCCGCAGGATGTTTCCCGGAATTTTCCATTAGTTGGGCACTGCCTAGGATGGTTTGCAGAGCCAATTGGTGAGACATATCTCGGGTGAGACCTAAATAGACACCAGCGTCTATCATCGATTCTATGAAGGCAAATACGAAGGCAGGGCCACTTGCACTTAAGGCTGTAGCCATATCAATATAGCGCTCAACGGAGACCCGTATCTCCAGTCCTAAGGTTTGTATAAGCCTTTTCACATTTGAGACTGAACTAGAT
>CAJXDJ010000194.1 GCA_913052045.1 uncultured Dehalococcoidia bacterium | reverse complement strand
GCTGGAGATGATCAAAAATCAGTATAGAATCTATGAACATGAACACCGACTCTGGTACTCCTACTGGATTGGGTTCTGGTTTTGGAACTCGGGGTTCAAAATAGTGAACGACATCGTAGGATAAGTAACCTATTGCACCACCATCTAAGGGTGGTAATCCTTCAACGGGGACAACGGTATACTTATTTAATTCTTGTTCCACCGGCAGTAGTGGATCTATTGATCCGAGCGCGGTCCCCGGTCCAGTAGAACAAACACGATACGGTTCTGTGCCAATAAAGCTAAACCTACCAACCCTTTCCCCTCCCTCTACACTTTCAAGTAAAAACGAATAAGGAGGACGGGCCACTTTCAGATAGGCCGACACTGGTGTTTCCAGATCGGCACGGATCGTTCTATATATGGGAATTAGATTCCCTTTCTGGGCTAACTGTTTTACTTTTTCCAGCGACGGATAATAGTTGTCCAACATAGTATCGGCTCGAGCCTTCAACCTCCCCCTACTCCGCTTCCTAGGCCGGGTTCGGTCATTTCCTCCGGATTCAATATCCGATCCAATTCGCTTGAAGATAGACTTGTTTCTGCTTGAGCTATTTCTCGTATCGTTGAACCAGTCTCAGCGGCCTTCTTGGCTATAGCTGCCGCTTTGTCATATCCCACAGCTGGAGCAAGAGCAGTCCCCAACATAAGGCCTCGTTCCACCATTAGAGGTCCATTTTCGGTGGCAGTCAGCCCAACGATACACTGTTCGGAAAAATTGTTAGAGGATGTAGCCAGCAAGTTTATAGATTCCAATAAATTGTGAGCAGCAACAGGTAGCATCATATTAAGTTCAAACAGGCTACCGTAACCCGCATTGCATATAGCAGTATCATTACCAATCACTTGTCCAACCACTTGAATAACCGACTCCGGAATAACTGGATTCACCTTTCCCGGCATTATAGAACTTCCTGGCTGGACCTCTGGCAAAGTTAATTCTCCGATTCCCGCCCTTGGGCCTGACCCCAGCCATCGTATATCGTTAGCTATCTTATACAAACTTATCCCAACTGTCCTAAGAATCCCACTTGTTACAACTATCGCATCGATGGTATTTTGGGCTTGAAAATGGTTCGTTGTCTCTTGTATTTTTACTCCAACATCCTCCGATATAATGGCGCAAACCCGCTTCGCAAACTCTGGATGAGCATTGATGCCAGTACCTACGGCTGTTCCACCGAGAGCCACTTCATTCAATTCCAACTGGGCATACCCTAATCTTTTTATAGCTCGTGAAATCTGTCCACCATATCCATAAAATTCTTGGCCTAACCGCAATGGGGTAGCATCTTGCAGATGGGTCCGTCCTGTCTTGACTATACCCCAAAATTTCTCGCTTTTGTCCATCAAAGACTGTTCCAACACTCTCAAACTAGGAATTAACCGTTCTTCAATATCAATTAAAGCCGCCAAGTGTATAGCGGTAGGTATAACATCGTTTGAGCTTTGACACATGTTTACGTGATCGTTAGGATGGATCTTGCCTTTGCCCCTAGCAGCCCCTAAAAGCTCACTAGCTCTATTAGCTATAACTTCATTAGCATTCATATTTGTAGACGTACCAGACCCAGTCTGAAATATATCTATCACAAAGTCGCGATCTAATTCACCTCGCGCTACCTCTCCAGCAGCCACAGAGACTGCATCTCCTATAACTTTACCCAGTAATCCTAGTTCTACATTTACTTGACTCGCTGCCCCTTTTATCAAAGCCAACGATCTTATATAAGTTCGGGAAAACCGTAGATTACTTATTGGAAAGTTCATGACTGCCCTCATAGTCGAAGCCCCATAATATGCTGAACTAGGGACATCCATTGAACCCATGGAATCTCGTTCTTTACGGTAATTAGATTCAACTGATGACATAAAAACCTCGTTCACGGGAAATGGTGCTCGGTTTCAGAATACTCTGTTTTCTTTTACGAGTCATCCCCAGAGACATATAAGTCAAAAGAATCCCCTCGGGCTCACGGTACCAAGTCGATAATAGATCTACAATCAAGATTCATTGGTCAATCATTACTCTATATACTGACTTTTTACACCTACCAACTCGCCCATCACCAACAAACGATAATCGTATACTATCCGCGGCACACAAGTTACCATAACAACACTCGCTTCTTCTATATCCCCAATGCGTAGATCGTCCTGGTGAACTGTAAGTGTCTCTGTAATTCTGTACAAATATGAAGCATCGATGCTTTCAACTATTGCGTATACTGAGCTACCCTGACGAAGCAGATCAGGAATTTCTGGCAATCTGCTGAAGATGTTACCCTCCCCTCTTATAGGGCTTTCAAGATGCCCAAAAAGCCACATAGACCCTGATCCGCCAGGATTAGAGGTCTCCGGTATATGTCCTACAATATTTTTCGGTGTTTCATATGAGCGACTATCTTCGAGGTCAACTATATTTAGTGGCACTATTTGCGAATCCAAATTTATCGAATTGATTGTTAATTTTATGGGCATCCCCATCAATTCGTACTCATTTAGTGCATCATTAGACCATGGCGTGAATTCCCTCATTAACTCAGCCCCTTCAAACGATGTACTATCAGCAAGGAAAGGATTCCTCCATAGTACTGGACTGAGAATTTCACCAGGATATATCGATTGGGCCTGAACGATATCAGCGTAATTGACACCGTTAATCCATGTAGACCTGTCTATCGTAGTGTCTACAGAATCTACGGCATCTCTTTTGATTACAAGACTCTGATCGTGTATCAAGGGCCTATCGAAAGAAGTTACGGTTAGGGAATCCAATTCTAAATGGGCCTTCCATGAATAAACATAATATGATAGATCTCAATTTCATATTATTTAACTCTTAACTTATTATTTATCATTGATCGAGAATATACTTGTTTAATTGCTTTAAGTTTAATAACATCAGTAGAATCTAAAGGAA
>CAJXDJ010000193.1 GCA_913052045.1 uncultured Dehalococcoidia bacterium | reverse complement strand
AACCCGCAGTATGGAACAGCATCGTAAAGAATATGAAGAGAGGATTTACCGAAAAACTGCATCCTTATTTAGGACCGCTTCAGAAACTGGCGCGATACTTGGGGGCGCCAAAGAACAGCATGTAGGTCAACTTAACAAATATGGCTATAACATCGGCATGGCGTTTCAAATTGTGGATGACGTCCTTGATGTTCAAGCGACCTCAGACCAGCTTGGCAAACCAGTTGGGAATGACCTCATACAGGGAATCTTGACGCTTCCAACATTATTGTTGACCGAATTGGGTCCGAAAACTGGTATATCCACGGAATTGAAAGAACTATTTGCCAACCCCCAAAGCAAGGATCCAATAGACAAAATATTGGGTATGATTCAAGATTTTGACATAATAGAAAAATGCTATGCGGAGGCTGAACAATATTGTCAAAAAGCTAGGGAAAATTTAACGGACTTACCAGAATCAAGTTCTAAGAAATCATTAGAACTTCTTTCTTACTATATAACGAAACGTCATAACTAGAACTAATTCTCGTAGACCACCTTACCTCTTATAACGGTCATTTTCACATTTATGTCCGCGGGTAAGTAATACCCCAACCCTGTTGGATCCCTACTCAAGAGAACTAAGTCAGCAAATTTACCCCTTTCTAGAGATCCCAATTCTCTCTCTTGAAAACAGCTGTACGCTGCACCGTACGTATAGGCCTTTAATCCTTGTGATCCAGAAATGGTCTGTTCTTTCCCTACGGGGTTTCCACTTTTTGAGAATCGTGTAACGCAGGTATAAATATCTAGAATCGGATCCGGCATTATCATTGGGCTATCTGATCCGATAGCCCAGGGAATTCCCCTATTCTCCAAGCTTCCAGTAGGATAAATGTTACTAACTATATTTGAGCCAAGTGTCTTACGATACTTATCTCCGAAGTGCCAAACAAATCCTGGATTCGTGACAACAATGGCTCCACTTTTATCTACTAAAGAAATCACTGTGGGGTCCCCTTCAGAACAATGCTCTATCCTATGCCTTGCTCCGGATTTTATTTTGCTTGCCGAACAAATAGCTTTTGCCGCACACTCGATGGCCTCCTGTTCAACCGCATGGATTGCTACTTGCCACCCATTTGATTGAAGGCTGACTATTGCATCCGTAAGGCTCTTTTGCCCCGGAACCAAACTGCCCGTGGTAAGTGATAGCATTATTTTAGCCGGTCCAACGTAAAGCCCGGTTCTAAGAGGATTCGTAGCGATTGGAGTGTGCCTAAATTCCTCGCAATAGTCATATCCAACCATCATAGTAACCTGTGGATCAAGAAGCCCTAACGTTTTTAGTCGTTTAAACAAGTTCCATCGTTCTAGGTCATTTCCAATCCCAGCATCCTGCACCGCCGTTATGCCCCTGGAAATCAACAATTGGTTCGCCAGAATGATTCCTTCTTGAAGCTCGGATTGATCCCGATATGGAATCATTGATTTTCCAATGTATTCACCCATATCTAAAAACAGTCCGCTGGGAAACCCCGATTCTTCTTCTCGATCAATTACCCCTTTGGGGGGGTCGACGGAATATTCCGAGAAGCCCAATTTCCTCATAGCCATCGTATTCATCACCGTAGCATGGCCGGACACGTGATCTAAACGTACCGGATGGTTGGGCACCGCTCGGTCCAAATCCCCTCGATTAGGATGTCTCTTTTCCAGAAGCAATTCATGATCGTATCCCCAGGCCTTCACCCAACCTCCCTGTGGAATTTTTCGGGCTTCTAATTCAAGTAATTCTTTTATCCTCGTGATTGTACAAGCTCTTTCTGGCCCACAATATAGCTTTGTTAAATTGGCACTTAGCCTCAAGATGTGGAGATGGGCATCGTGAAACCCAGGTATCATGACCATATCTTGGCAGTCGACTGTTTTTGTGTCGGATCCAGTCACATCACGGGTTTGCGCATCAGTTCCCACTAAATAAATTTTGCTATCCTTAACTGCTATTGAATTAGCCCGACCCGAATGGATAAAGCTTACGTTTCGAAAGACGATATCAGCCTTGTAGTTAAGGCTCATGAAGTTTGTCCTCTAAGGGGACTTCTAGATCTTAGCAGCCAGGTGCTGCTCATCAGCATGATAAGAACTGCGCACAAGCGGGCCAGATTCAACTATATCAAAACCTATTTTTTGTCCAATCTTTTTATACTGATCAAATTCATCTTTAGTTACATAGTATTGTACATTCAAGTGATTTTTTGTTGGTTTTAAATATTGTCCTATAGTAAAAATAGAAACACCTAAATCATAAACCTCTTTCATCGTATTTATCACCTCATCAAAAGTTTCTCCAAGCCCAACCATTATTCCAGTTTTAGTCAATAATCCGTAATCTGAAGAATATTTTAAAACCTCTAGGCTTCGTCTCCAATTTGCTTGGCTTCTTACTTCTTTACTGATTCGTTCGACACATTCAACATTATGACTAAAAATTTCAGGGCTGGACTTAAACACTTTTTCGAGTGATGATTTATTTCCTTTAAAATCAGGCGTTAGAGCTTCAACGGTACAACCAGGAACATGTCTATGAATCTCTTGTATGGTTTTTGCCCAGATAGACGCACCATAATCATTTTTAATATCATCTCTATCTACCGAGGTTATTACAACATGTTTAAGTTTCATTTTCTTCACTGCCATCGCTGTTCGAATTGGCTCTAATGGATCATCCCAATTTGGCTTACCCGTCTTCACTGCACAAAAACCGCAAGCCCGAGTACATATATCCCCTAAAATCATAATAGTGGCTGTTCCCCTATTCCAACATTCATAAATATTTGGACAGTTTGCCTCTTCACACACGGTATTGAGATTATAATTATTTACAACGCCATTAACAAAACGATAACCTTCTCCGATCTGCAGTCTAACCTTAGGCTTATGATGCTTTGATAACAATTTAGACACTATACTAAATCCTCTAATTTCATGTTTTCTAAATTATCTTTTATTTTTG
>CAJXDJ010000192.1 GCA_913052045.1 uncultured Dehalococcoidia bacterium | reverse complement strand
CATTGTTGCTTGACGCAGTATTGGATTATCTTCCGTCACCTGACGAAGTCCCTCCTACCGAGGGAATAGATCCTAACACGGATGAAAAATGTTATCGACTCGCAGACGAAACGGCTCCGTTGTCTGCTCTTGCTATGAAGGTAATGACTGATCCATTTGTTGGTCGTTTGGTCTATCTGAGAGTTTACTCAGGTTCCGTGAAGGCCGGAGCAATAGTCTACAACTCTACCAAAAAGAAAAAAGAAAGACTTGGCAGAGTTCTCCAAATGCATTCCAATCATCGAGAGGAAGTAGACGAGATCAAGGCCGGACATATAGCTGCTGCAATCGGGTTAAAAGATACATTCACTGGCGACACTATTTGTGATGTAGATAACCCTATCGTTTTAGAGCCACCGAAATTCCCCTCACCAGTTATATCAGTAGCCATAGAACCGACGACTCAAGCAGAAAGAGATAAACTACTTGACGCTATAAGGAAATTAGCAGAGGAAGATCCTACGTTTGTGGTACGCAATGACGTGGAAACCGGGCAGACCATAATATCTGGTATGGGCGAGCTGCACTTAGAAGTTCTTGTGGATCGTATGAAAAGGGAATTTGGGGTAATCGCTAACGTTGGTAAGCCCAAAGTGTCTTATCGCGAAGCCATTACAAAAGAAGCGAAGGCCCAAGGCAGATTTATCAGACAAACTGGAGGACGCGGACAATTTGGAGATGTTTCGATAGAAATTTTTCCATTGGAACGCGGAGAAGGATTTGTATTTGAAAATAAGATTCAGGGTGGGAAGATTCCCAGAGAATATATTCCAGCTGTAAAACAAGGCGTTAGCCAGGCTTTAAGTAATGGGCCTAATTTAGGATTTCAGTTAGTTGATATAAAAGTAAAACTTGTCGATGGTAGTTACCATCCTGTAGACTCTTCTGAGCTGGCCTTTAAGGCAGCCGGATCGATAGCCTTGAGAGAAGCGGTTAAGAAGGCCTCTCCTATTGTGTTAGAACCTATCATGGAAGTCGAAGTGGTAACTCCGGGAGAGTTCCTTGGCACTCTGTTGGGTGATCTTAATGGTAGACGCGGACAAATAAAAAATATAGAGGGCGATGACGAGCTTCAACGAATTAGGGTGATGGTGCCCCTGTCGGAAGTATTTGGATATGTGACTAACTTGAGATCGATGAGCCAAGGCAGAGCAAGTTCCAGTATGGAGTTTAAATATTACGAGGCGGTGCCTCAGAACATCTTAAACGAGGTAGTAAAAAGTAGTAAATAATATGGCACGACAACCAGGACAAAAAATAAGAATTGTATTGAAGGCTTTTGACCATAAGTCTTTGGATCTCTCAGCTACGCAAATTGTGGAAACAGCTGAACAAAGTGGAGCCAATGTTGCAGGACCTATTCCTTTGCCCACTCATATACGAAGATTTTGCGTCATCAGGTCTCCACATGTTGATAAAGATTCCCGTGAGCATTTTGAAATTCGTACCCATAAGAGAGTGATAGACATTTTGGAACCTACGTCTAAGACAGTTGACACGTTAACCAGATTGAATTTACCAGCAGGAGTAGACATTTCTATCAAAGTATAGATAGATAATTATTGTAATGATTCAAGGGATGATGGCAAAAAAAATCGGAATGAGCCAGTTTATAATGAAAACTGGGATGATGGTGCCTATAACAGTTTTGGAGGTAGGGCCTTGTACGGTAACTCAAATCAGGACCAAGGATAAGGACGGATATGAAGCCGTTCAATTAGGATTTGACAAGACTTCAAAGGGGAAGAAGAAAACAACTAAAAAAGAGAAATCGAATAAAGTAGCCGTATTTCGTTATAAAAGGGAAGTATCGGCGGAAAGTATAGAGGGCATAGAAATCGGCCAACACTTTGGTGTTGAGTTGTTTTCAGCCGGTGAAAAAGTCAACGTAATTGGGACGTCCAAGGGGAAGGGATTTCAGGGCGTAGTGAGACGACATGGGTTTGGAGGTCAGCAACGCACACATGGGCAGTCAGATAGATTAAGAGCTCCAGGGTCAATTGGAATGGGTACTACTCCGGGGCGTGTATTTAAAGGGAAAAAAATGCCGGGACATATGGGTAACCGAAGGGTAACTGTTAAAAATTTGGAAGTAATTAGTGTTGAAGGGGATAAAAACTTGATGTACATCAAAGGTGCCATACCTGGGGCGCCAACCGGATTAGTAGTTGTCTGCAAAAGAATTCAGCGTAAAGCGAAGGTATAGACAGTGCAGCTCGAGTTGAGAAATACAGAGGGAGGAGTTGTAGGACAGGTTAAAGTAAGTGATGCTTTGATGGGAGTCCCGTTTAATCCCTCTCTGGTACACCAGGCTATGGTTATGTATCAACTTAACAGGATGCAGGGAACCTCTAGTACTAAGACTAGGGCAGAGGTGGCAGGTGGTGGGGCCAAACCGTGGAAGCAAAAACATACAGGACGAGCGCGAGCTGGTAGTAACCGGTCTCCGATTTGGAGGCATGGTGGAATTACATTTGGTCCGAAACCGAGGAGTCACAGAAGGGATATGCCGAAAAGGATGCGTTTAAGGGCATTCCTGTGCACTCTCTCCCAAAAAGCCCGAGAAAATAAGCTGATAGTTGTGGAGGATATTCGGGGAGTAGATGGTAAGACCAAGAATCTAATTCGGGTTCTTGAAGCTCTGAATATCAAGGGATCTACTTTGATAGTTACGGAAAATCCCGACGGGAAAATTATTAGTTCTGCGAGAAATGTCCCAAGGGTTTGGACTTTGCCTGTAAATCTGTTGAACGAAGATTAAAACCAGGAACTAAAAAAGTAAATGGTTCATGAAAACTATCAACATTATTATCATCCATTTTTTGTTTATATAAATCCTTTGGTAAATCCTTTCCCCAACCATGACTTCGTAACATTAATAACATATGATATAAATCTTCATCATCTGTATTTATCATACCACCTTCAATAGTTGAAAATTGGTGTCCAAAATAAAATGAAAAAGTG
>CAJXDJ010000191.1 GCA_913052045.1 uncultured Dehalococcoidia bacterium | reverse complement strand
GGGAATGTCCCCTATGTCTCTGGTCAATCCAGCCGTTAGAACCAAAATACCGCCTAGAAACCCAGCGAAGTCCCTATAAGAATTAGATCAAGACAATGTAAGATTAGTAACTCTTTAACCTAAGGTGCAATGACCTTTTATAACGGGGTTCAGATTGTTGAAATGGAAAGGAAATAGATGTTCGACATAATAATCAAAAATGGCACCATCGTTGATGGTAGCGGAAACCCTAGAGTCAAAGCTGACATAGGAATCAAGCAGGAAACAATAGAAGCTATCGGCGATTTATCGAATGCAGAGGGAGTTAATATCGTTGATGCAACTGGGTTGGTTGTCTCACCGGGATTCATTGATACTCATGCCCATTCAGACGGTATTCTACTGACTGACCCTCAACATGCATCAGGTATAAGGCAGGGAATTACTACGGAGATTCTCGGTCAAGATGGGCTATCATATGCTCCACTAAATTCAAAAAACTATCTGATGTATAGGCAATACCTATCTGGGCTATTAGGAATGCCTCCTCCAGACTTGGACATGAGTAACGTGACGGCCTTTAGAAAAAATTATCATAAAAAATGTGCTATAAACACTGCCTATTGTGTAGCACACGGAGCTATCCGTATTGAGACAGTCGGGTTTAATGATGTGCCTTTATTAGGCAAGGATTTAGAAAATGCAAAGTCGCTTGTTAGAGAATCAATCGAACAAGGTGCAGTGGCATTAGCTACAGGTATGTCATATTATCCGAACAGCTGGAGCACTACTGAAGAATTAATAGAGCTATGTAGAGCAGCAGATGAGGCTGGCGGATTATATGTTACCCACCTCAGGGACGTTAATAAGGAAAGAGGTTTTGGAGGTGGAGGAATAGAAGAGGCATTGGAAATAGGTCGGAAATCAGGTATTAAAGTACATTTTTCTCATTTCAGGACAACCGCTGAAGATTTCGGCATTATGACAGCCGAAGAAAAAATCGCTCCGATAGACAAAGCTAAAAGTGAAGTTGATTCAACACTTGAATTATATCCTTATCCAGTTGGTAGTAGTTTTGCAATTATGACCTTAGATTCAATATCCCAGGACGGTGGAACAGAAGCAATTCTCGATCGATTAAAAGATCCAGTAAAAAGGAAAATCGTCGAGAAACTTATCGATACTTATGACTCTAGAAATTTAGATCAGCTCGTATTTACTCATCTTCCTAATAACCGGGACCTTGAAGGAATGAGTGTCATGGATATATCTTCAACTACTGGAATGACAAGAGGACAGATCATATGTGATTTACTAATTAAAGAAGACCTACAAGTAGGATTTAGGTCCATTCCCCCGGCAAGCACGGCTGTTTGGAGCCGCCTTATGAAAGATCAAATGTATTTTTTGTCAAGGCCCGATTACATGGTCGGCTCTGATCAAATATCCTTAGGTGGGGTGCCTCATCCAAGAGCATATGGAACATTTCCTCGCTTCTTAGGACGATACCTTAGACAGTTTCCAGACATTATGGATTTAGAAACAATGATTCATAGGATTACTCATAACGCGGCAACAAGGTTTGGCATTAAAAACCGTGGCTTACTCAGAGAAGGTTTCTTTGCAGATATTTGCGTATTTAATCCGGATACTATAATTGATATAGCTACTTTTGATGACCCTAAACAATTCCCTGTTGGAATTCCGTATGTAATAGTCAATGGTCAATTTGCTGTAAAAGACGAATCATGTACAGGTATTTTAGCAGGACACGCAGTGCCATAATTGTCAATATGTAGACATTGTTCAGAAAATATTGAACCTACCAAATAAAAGTTAGAGGTATTTAATGTCTGGAGAATTGGATTCAGAACTTATAGATTTGAGGAAACGAATAAGGCATTCCGCTGCACACGTGCTAGCAGACATTGTTACTCGCAAGCATCCAGACATTCGCCTTGGAATTGGACCGCCAACTGATGATGGCTTTTACTATGACTTTTTAACTGAAAAGACATTTTCAGAAGAAGATCTAAACCAATTAGAAAAAGAAATGCAAGCAGTAATTGATGACGATCTTGAATTTGTGTACAGAGAGTACGAAAGAGAAAAAGCTAAATCAATTAATAGTGATCAGCCTTTGAAACTCGAACTAATTGACGATATTCCAGATGGTGAAGTTATTTCCACATACACCCATGGGACATTTGAGGATTTATGCGGAGGCCCTCATGTTGAATCCACAGGCATGATCAAGGCTTACAAATTATTAAATGTAGCTGGAGCCTACTGGAGGGGTGATGAGAAACGGCCTATGCTGCAAAGGATATATGGTACAGCGTTTGAAAACTCAGACGAGCTCGAACAACATCTTAATAATATTGAAGAGGCCAGAAAACGCGACCACCGGATCCTTGGTAAACGGCTAAATCTTTTTTCTATATCCGAAGACATTGGTCCAGGCTTAGTTATATGGCACCCTAAAGGCGCAACAGTCAGAGGGATCGTTGAAGACTTCTGGAAATCTGAACATGTTTCTGCTGGATACTCTTTAGAATCTGGAAGTGATGAAATATTAAAGGCAATGAACAAATAATCAACTTTAGCTATATTACTCACATCGAGTATATAGCTGTTTGTAATCCTACCGGTCATCCATGTTGTGGCGAAAAGGGCGATACGATGATCCGGATTAGTATGGCCCATTCTGCAGATTGGATTAAAATAGCATGTGACTACGATGGTAATGATGTGACTGCGGCTTTCCTTAAAGCATATAAGGAATGGGGATATCGTGCAAAATAAATAAAGGTATGGTATAATATACTACCACCAACCAAGGAGATAGCTATGCGAAAAGGTAATCAAGTTAAAATCGTCGGAAAGCACCCATACTGTGGCAAAAATAGTTATGGTTGCAGTGACATGATGCGTCGCACGAAGCAACGAACGCCGCACAAAAAAATGGCGGGCCATCTGGCTTGAGCCAAAATGGCTACGGATGATGATGATGATGATGATGATGATGATGA
>CAJXDJ010000190.1 GCA_913052045.1 uncultured Dehalococcoidia bacterium | reverse complement strand
TGGAACTACAGAAATGTCTAACGGAACTAAACTCAAAGCGCCTCTTCTTCCAAAAGATGCTTGCATAGAGGGTCGTATACCTTTCTAGCAATTTGTTGAAATTCTCCCAGAAGAACTTTATCCCTACAATCACGGAACGCCAGAGCGTAATAAAGGTTCTCTCCTTCTCCGATCTTATAGTCTGAGCCGTACCACTCTCTCTGGGCAGCAATGTCTTGATTCTGAGTAGCTGTTACATATGCCCAAGATGAGCGAGGGAAAAATGCTAAAACCCTAGTCATACCTTCCTTATAAACCGATACCAAGTCTTCAAGTAACCCAAAGGCATTAGTAACAGGAGAAAATATAAGATTTTTACCCGGCACTAACATGTGGCTCGAACTAATCGGTTTGTCTATAAAGGCTTCCACAGTCAAGTGAAAAATCCAGAACGTCAAAAGATCATAAGGACTTGGCTTGTATAAACTGTAACCAATTAATCCGTCGTTGGTAACATTCTCAATAGTGGCCTGTAAACGAATGCCATCAACAAGGGCATCAATCTTAATTTCTTTCTGATCAACATCTGGCAGTTTAGGAATCAAGCGAGAAGAGACTTTGGTTATCTCCCGCCACGCTTTCTCCAAAAATAAGTCTCCTGGTGTTCCCACAGGAATATTCCCGGCACTATGCAATCTCTCAGTGATTGCCTCGTATGACTCGCCCTGTACTTGTGCCTGAAACAACGTTTTTGCCAAACGACGGTTTGTAAGCCCATCCACAGAAACCGGTTCTCGGCTGCCTACTGTAACTCCCACCCGATCCAAATAAATCCCTAAACGATCACGAATTAACATGCGTGATGGATTAGCAAAAAAATGGACTAGAGTTTCTAAAGCTAAGGGCTCATCAGGCATTGGTGGCAGCTTTCCAGGAAGAAGGGGCCGAGTCTGTCTTGTTTGAAACTCCGTTGAAGGCACAAAGTCACTAACATAGCTGAAAAGATTAGCTTCTTTGTTGTTAAAGTAACGAGCGCTAAAGGGTTGCAAAGGGTGATGGGTAGTCACAAGTTCATTGATTGATGCGTTCCCATGCGCTCTATAATTTGAATCAACATAGTCCATTAACTCGCACAATAAGATGGAAGGAAGATGTTCCATGTTATCGTGGACATCCCGACCAACATAACTGAAATACAGCTTTCTTCGAGCCGATAGCAGAGCCTCTAGGAAAACATGACGATCCTCATCGCTTGATCGTCTATCCCCAGCCCTTGGGTTTTTTCTTATTTCATCGAAACTCTGTTTACTATCGCGCCTAGGATATGAGCCGTCGTTTAGCCCTAAAACACAAATTACTTCCGCTGGCAATATTTGTCCGTAAGACAATCTCGAAAAAGTCACTGCTCCCGAAATCAGTTGACTTACAGGGTTTCTAGACACTCTATCTTTGATGGCCTCCTTAAAAACTTTTAGTGGTACTTTTCCATTATATTTGCTCGCGTTTACAACTTTTTCGATATTTTTAAAACAATCGTGAAGTTGGCCTGCGTCGTCGTCTTGCTCATTGAATAGGAAAAACTCTTCCAAAATCGTATTAGCTAACTCTATCCACTTGCACATCGGACGAGCGCTTTTAAGATCATTGCGCAACACAATTAATTTCTCAATAAAGGTCCTTAACCGACCAACGAGCCGTGCCTCGTCTCCATCTAATGGCAGACTTGGAAGAATTCCGGAAAAAGGTATATTTGTGTCTCCGAATGCATGGCCCAGTAACAAGCGATCAGTTCCTGCTCGCCAGGTATGTTTGTAGCGCGCTGAAAAATTAAGCTCACGCACTTCAGACTCATCGGCCCCCCAAAAGATGCCAAGGTCGCTGATCCAGTAAACTATTTGCTCTTTGTCGATCTCTAAAAAACTGAATCGATGTCTTAATGCTTTATGCTCGAGCAGTATCGTAATCTTATCGGCTTCGAGCCGACCCAATGGTAAGTCGAGTAACATGAAAAACACTTCGGTTAGTGAGTCTTGTTGAGGGGATCCAGGTCGGTTCATCTGCCAAGGTATATAGCGATCACCAGATGCAGAACCGAATACTGCCTCTATATAGGGAGCATAGGCATCCACTTCCGGAATCAAAGACAAATCAAAAATTATCTTCAAAAAAAGATTTAATGGTGGATAACAAGATAGATCATAATGATATATTTTACCAATCACCTACCGCTTTAGGAAAGCAACTTACAATTACAACTAACACATTACCAAAAATGTCATTTCGTCATGGGCAAAGTAAATTATTTAAAACTAATGCTATTGATAAAAAGTGGTATAATAATATTTCATGGAATTACTCATCCAGTTTCAATAACAAATTGCGAACTGATTTTGAGTCGGACACCCTGTGGCAAACAGATTCCACCTATTCCTTTCATTGGAAAATGGATGGGAATGAAGTCTAAGGAAGAAATATATGAATAAAGCCATGAAGATTTACATGGATTTTGAAGAAGAATTAGCAATTGGAAATGCATTGGCAGAAATGGGTAATATATATAAAAACGGGGGACAATTAACTGAATCTCTAGAAAACCACATTGGGCAAGAGACATGACGTACTCAGATAAAAATTCAGACAATGGTTACGACTATTGTTACGGCTATTGTTACTGCAATTCGTTGTAAAATCCACTGAATTCACCGTTTTTTCATTGAAATCCCTGTGAAATCCACTGAAATCTGCTTGCTGCCAGACACGGCTATCCACGACTGATTCTCGGACTGAAGTTCATTGCCCAGATCATCGAGCAGCCGCCAATCAAGAGTATAGAACTCCATGACATCCTGATCGGTGATGTCGAAAGTGACCGATGCTTCGCCTGTTCCCGGTGTTCCAGCAAGTGGAGATACCGTCAAAGTCGAATTGTCCCAAACGCCGGGCATCGCAACACTGAATGTTATTGGGCCAAATTCCAGAATATCCAATCCAATATCATCTTGAATAAGTGTAAGTTCTACAGAATAATTCCCAGGAAGAT
>CAJXDJ010000189.1 GCA_913052045.1 uncultured Dehalococcoidia bacterium | reverse complement strand
CAGATATTTCTACAGCAGTTATTCGGAGAAGTATACAAATAAAGGCCGATGTCGTTTCAAACGATGAAAAAGAAAAACTGGGTATAAGAATATTGTTAAACTATGGTCATACAGTAGGCCATGCTCTGGAGGTTGCTAGTAGGTATGGGAAATATCTACATGGAGAAGGGGTGTCCATTGGTATGATGGCTGCCGCCGAGATTAGCTTTAAAATGGGTATGATTGAGAAAGATGTTGTACAGCGCCAGGAGCATATTTTGCGTCAATTTAATTTACCTATTGTTGCACGGCAGGTAGATCCGTCGACGTTATCTCAAGCAATGCAATTGGACAAGAAAACTGAAAAAGGATCCGTCAGATGGGTGCTCTTACGTGAGGTCGGACACGCTGTATCCACTAGAGACGTTCCTAAATCGGTTGTCGATGAGGTTCTCTCTTTGATTACTGGTAATTGTTGAGAGTCGCGGCTTCGAGATTAACGTCTGTTTAATTAGCCTAGCCGTATACTCGCTCAATCAAATAGTGGATAGTCCCTTTAGGAGCCAAAACTTCGATTTGCTCCCCTTGTTTTTTGTTTAGTAGAGCCTTTCCCACTGGTGATTCGCTGGAAAGTTTACCATCGCTAGGGCTAGCTTCTCTGGGGTGTACGAGAAGGTAGCTTCGTGATTTTCCAGTGGAAGCATCCTTCAATCTAACTTTCTTACCCATTGAAATTCTAACCTGTCCCTTCCCGGTTTTTTCCCCTACAACTGCGATGCTTAGGACGGCCTCTAATTCTCTAAGCTTCGACTCAACGAATCCCTGCCTCTCTTTCGCAGCATCTAAGGGTGCGTTTTCTCGAAAATCCTTATCTTCCATAGCACGACCGATGTCGTCTACTATTTTGACGCGTTCTATCTTCAACGACTCGAGCTCATTAGTTAGTTTATTAAATCCGTCTTGTGTTAGATATACTGGCTCTATTCCGCTCGCAGTACCAGAGTTTCTTTTGCCTTTTCCCTTTGGAATCCGAATATGTGGGGCTAAGCTTAGTTCAACAAGTTCCTTGCGCTTAAGATATGCAAGAAATGCTTTGACTGGCGCTAACTTTTTTGCGGGATCTCCTCCTCTTCTACCTATCCATTCTGCGTAGGACGCTACGGTTTGGGGTGTTATGGATGCAATTTTCGTAGTGCTTTTACACCATTGTACGAACCTGCGAAGGTCTTGGTAGAGCTCACGGCTTTGGCCTTGCTTCAATCCATCGATATAAAGACTGTAGGCTTCATTTAAATCTAGATCATTTAAATCTAGAGTGGTTTCTGTTGGAATTGGCAATAGCCCTCCCATCGTAAATCTGTTAGTTTATAGTTTGGAGATAGTCTTGTATGAAATATATATTTAGACCCGTAATTGGCTCTAAGCATAGCAGGAAGCTAGCCCTTAGAAAAGTCCCAGCACCGAAGCAGCCATTGTGTATTGCGGTTGGTATGAAGTTAGATGGTAATTAAAATAGCTTGGATTAACGTGGGAAATGGCCATGGAATTCAGGATATATCTCCACTGTTAGGGAAACATACTGATGAATCTATATTGGTTGAACGGGTTTCTTCTGGATTGTCTGATATCAGTGGGATAATTATAACTGGGGATGAGCCCGATTTAGTAGAACCAACCTCCATTTGTGAATTGGATACAATCAATTTTGTAAAAAGAGGGTTGTCTACTAATATGCCCGTTCTCGCTACTGGATACGGCATGGGGTTTCTAAATCTCTGCTTTGGTGGTGGGCATCTGACCCCCGTGGAAAATCACAGGGTAGAATCCATGAATTATGGTCACAGAGTTTACGTTTCACCTGGTAGTAAGTCAGCTGCAATACTAGGAATAGGAGGGTTTTTCTCTCTTAATAGTCGGCATAAATTGGGGCTCAAGGAATCAAAACGATCACCTCGATTATTAGCTGCAGCCTATTCGGTTGATGAGGGAGTTGTTGAGGGTCTTGAAAGCACTGAGCATTCATGGGTTATAGGATTTCAGGCAAATTTAGAATCTTGTGATGAAAACCCTAAGGCATTTGGCAATATTTTTATCGCTTTTGTTGAGAGGGTGGTTAACTTTCACAAACTGCATTATAAAAGTTAGCGGTTTCATAGTGATAAGTTGGAGTCAGACGAGAAAACGTGCTAGAATCGAAGCCCTAGGCCCCCAATATATTGGGACTATGGCCTGTCGTTGATCTATATTTAGTAGAAATGAGGTCGATTTAGATTATGGTTACGATCCCTGACGACCAGATCCAGAATATACGTATAGATGATGAGATGAGAACCTCTTATCTCAGTTATGCTATGAGCGTAATTGTGGCTAGGGCCTTGCCAGACGTGAGGGATGGATTGAAACCGGTACAGCGTAGAATCCTGTATGCGATGAGAGAACTTAGTCTGAGTCCCAACAATGCACATAAAAAATGTGCCAGGATAGTCGGCGAAGTTCTCGGTAAATATCATCCGCACGGAGATTCGCCGGTTTATGAAGCGTTGGTGAGGATGGCGCAGGATTTTTCGTTGCACTATCCATTGGTAGATGGTCAGGGCAATTTCGGAAGTGTTGACGACGATCCGCCCGCCGCTATGCGTTACACGGAAGCTCGGCTGACTCAAATTGCGATGGAATTGCTGGCTGATATAGACCAGGACACGGTAGACTTCGTCGAAAACTTTGACGGTTCTTTGAAAGAACCGACAGTCCTTCCAGGAAAAATTCCCAACTTGTTGTTGAATGGCGCGTCTGGCATAGCGGTAGGAATGGCTACTAATATTCCACCTCATAACTTGGGCGAAATAGCTAATGCCGTGTGCTATTTGATTGATAATCCTAATGCATTCGTCGAAGATCTGATGAAATTCGTAAAGGCACCAGATTTTCCTACAGGTGCCACAGCACTCGTCGGGAATGATAGGGAATTTGTCCGGCAAATATATTCTACCGGTAGGGGCAGGGTAGTCTTGAGAGCCACGGCAGATATCGAAGAACTGAACAATGGTCGGAGTCAGATCATAGTT
>CAJXDJ010000188.1 GCA_913052045.1 uncultured Dehalococcoidia bacterium | reverse complement strand
CCATTGGTGTTGCTTGCTAGTGAGGTTACAAAACTAGAATGCTCGGAGAGGCGTTCAATTTCTGCACCGGTATCTAAATTCCATAATCTGACCGTTTGATCAGTGCTCGCGGATAGGGCCTTTCCGGTTTCACCTAAGTATGAGATATCATTAACGCTATGCGTGTGTCCTCGAAGGACTCGGATGATGTTACCGGTCTTGGCATCCCATAGGCGGATAGTACGATCGTAACTAGCAGATAGTATGGTTTTTCCGAGTGGGCCGTACTCCACTGACATAACATTGGCACTGTGGCCTTTGAGAGTGCGAAACGGTTGTTGAGTTTTGATATCCCATTGTTTCAAAGTGTAGTCCCAGGAAGCTGATACTAAACTTTGGCCATCGGGTGAGAAATCAACCCCATATACGGCATCTTCGTGACCTATTAACTCAGTTATTTTGCTTCCAGTCTTGAAGTCCCAGAGATAAATCGAATGGTCCCAGCTTGCTGAGGCAAGAAGTGATCCGCTTGGAGAGAGGGAAATGGCATTTACGCTCATTAGATGCCCATCGAGCACAAGAAGCGGGGCATGAGCGGGAATATCCCAAACCCGAATAGTAGTGTCCCAACTTCCAGAAACTAGCACTTTCCCATTTTGATTTACTTCAAGAGCGTTTATGAACCCGTCATGGCCTAGCATTTCACAGTGGCCATGAGGTATGTGGAAAAATAATAACCCTATAAAAGCAATAAACGATGAATTTAGCGCAAATAATGTGGGGACTGGAGTAAAATTATAGAAAACCATGATCAATATGAAATAGACATTAGATCTCTCCCATTTTTCCAATAGCCGCATGAGACAAGCTCTGTTGCCATTTGTCAGTCGTGGAGGTCTATGAAGTGAACCGACTCGTCTTTTTTAATTCTATCTAAATTCACTCGTAGAGTCTTGTGGATAGGAAGCTCAATGTATGGATCCTCCTCTAAAACTCTTTGAGCCATATACCTCGCTGTGGTCATTAAATCTCTATCTCTTAGTAAATCTGCCATCTTCAAATCTGGCAATCCACTTTGTTGGGTTCCTAAAATATCCCCAGGTCCTCTAATTTCCATATCCACCTCGGCAATTACGAAACCATCGTTAGTCCTGCACATAGTTTCAAGCCTTCGTCTAGCCTCCTTACTGAACTCATCCTTAGTCATAAGTATGCAATAACTTTGATCGCCTCCACGTCCGACGCGCCCGCGGAGCTGGTGCATTTGGCTTAAACCGAAACGCTCGGAACTCTCAATAATCATAAGTGTTGCATTAGAAACATTCACCCCCACCTCGATTACTGTAGTGGCTACTAAAATCTGCGATTCGCCACTAACGAATCTCTTCATTTCAATATCTTTATCAGCCGGTTTCATCTTTCCGTGCACTATACCGATTCTATACTTAGGAAGAGGGAATCGCCTCGAAACACTCTCATAACCATCCATAAGATCCTTGTAATCCATGGTTGCGCTCTCTTCAATAAGAGGGAAAACCATGTAAACCTGCCTGCCTTCTGTAATTTGTTTTTCAACGAACGCCATCACCTTTAATCTACCTCCATCAGTCCTGTGAACGGTTTTAATCTCCTTTCTTCCCGGCGGTAATTCATCCAAAACACTCGTGTCTAAATCCCCGTAAGCAGTCATGGCAAGGGTTCTAGGAATAGGTGTTGCAGACATGAGCATAGGTCTATTGTTCTTTATGGCAATGGCAGGTATTGCAGTCTATGCGGTATTGTTTGGTGGTTGGTCATCAAACAACAAATATGCATTGCTTGGTGGTCTACGTGCGTCTGCTCAAATGATAAGCTATGAGATAGCATTAGGTCTTTCTATCATTGGGCCTATCATGCTAGCCGGGACGTTGAGCCTTCAGGGTATTGTCCAGGCTCAACAATCGAGCACATGGTATGTGCTTTGGCAGCCTTTGGGAGCATTGATTTTCCTGATTGCTGGGCTGGCAGAGTTGAATAGAGCTCCTTTCGATATGCCTGAAGCAGAACAAGAATTGACTGCAGGGTATTTTACTGAATATTCTGGCATGAAGTTCTCCCTATTTTTTATGGGTGAATACATTAAGATGGTTGCTGTTAGTGCAATTGCTACCACGCTTTTTTTTGGAGGATATCTAGGTCCATTCGTGGAAAAACTTCCATGGCTAGGTATCTTATATTTTGGCATAAAAACGACCGCTTTCTTGTTTTTGATGATATGGGTGCGATTAACACTGCCTAGATTACGTTATGATCAACTTATGGCTTTTGGGTGGAAAGTGTTATTACCACTAGCGCTTTTTAATGTGGTCATTACCGCAGTGGTAATAGTTCTTGTTGGTTAGGAGGTTATTGCTATGGTAATAGAAATTATAAAAGGTCTGGCCACAACGTTTAAGCATGTTTTTCAACCTCGGATTACAATTGAATATCCAGAGAAAACTCGTCCTGTAAGACCGCGGTTTCACGGTCGCCACGTACTCAAACGCTATGAAAATGGTTTAGAGAAATGTATTGGTTGTTCACTCTGTGCGGCTGCTTGTCCAGCGGACGCTATATTTGTTGAAGCATCTGAGAACACTGATGCAGTGCGCTATTCTCCGGGTGAGCGCTATGCTTCTGTATACGAGATCAACATGCTTCGGTGTATTTTTTGTGGGTACTGTGAAGACGCTTGTCCGACCGAAGCCATAGTGCTTGAGCATGATTATGAGTTATCTTATTATGACCGTGAAAGTGCAATCTATGTAAAAGATAGACTTCTTGTACCGTCAGCAGACGAAGAGGACATTACACCAATGGAAGTGGAGCAAGGTGAATTTGATCGTGCTATTCCAGATATGGAGGATCCGTCTTAACTAGATGTTACTCGGTACACCTGAACTGTTGATTTTCTTAGTGTTATCTTTATTGAATGTTCATTTCACCTTTACCTTGATATTTATGCTTGTATTGTTTTCATTTCCATTTTCTTTTGGTTCCACGTTTATATTTATCTTGGAGCGTACCTTATTTCTTGTATTAATCATC
>CAJXDJ010000187.1 GCA_913052045.1 uncultured Dehalococcoidia bacterium | reverse complement strand
AATCTACTATCATTCCCGAAAAGAATATTCTAATTGGTAACACGGTTCTTTATGGAGCGGTTTCTGCAATGGCGCAAAGAGATCTAAAATATGTGATTGGTTATTCTAGCGTAAGCCATATGGGACTTGTTCTGATGGGATTGGCCACATTAAACCCGATAGGTGTTAGTGGAGCGGTACTTCAAATGTTTTCCCACGGGATAATGACAGCTCTATTCTTTGCAGTTGTAGGCATGATATACCAACGTACCCATACCAGAGACATTACAATGCTGGGTGGTCTAGCTCATAGAATGCCCTTTACGGTGATTCTTTTTGCTGTGGCAGGATTGACATCGCTAGGACTGCCGGGCCTAAGTGGTTTCATAGCCGAGGTCCTTATATTTGTAGGTGTATTTAAAACGTCGGCCCTTCTAGCTATTTTAGCAGTTATAGGTGCTGCAATCACCGCCGTTTACGTTCTGAGACTGCTTGCCAAGGCATTTTTTGGTCCGATGGATCCTAAGTGGGAAACCCTAACCGATGGTGGGCCAAGAGAACTAATAACAAATGGGTTGTTAGCGGGAATCATTTTTTTTGTAGGTCTTTGGCCGATGCCGTTGATGAATGTAATAAATTCTGGGGTCTCGGAACTTCTAGCTAGGTATCCTATTTGATGACTGAAAATTTACACTTGCTGATGCCTGAATTGTTTTTGGCTATGCTAGCCGTTGTTGTGTTAGTAGTTGATCTATTTCTCCCAGATGGTCGCAAAGGATACCTTCCATGGTTGGCTGTTTTGGGGTTAATTGGTCTGCTTATTTTATCTATAAACCTGCTGTGGAATACGCAGTTAGTACTGTATGGTGGGCTAATAGCACTCGATCATTTTTCCCTGTTTTTCAAGTGTGCGTTTCTTGTCTTGGGCATCATAGTGATTCTTGCTTCTATGGATTTTGTCTCCAGGTGGTTAAAAAGTCCTGGTGAGTATTACAGCATCGTGCTTTTTTCCATTTTAGGTATGATTTTAATGGTAGAGGCCCAAGAATTGTTGACTGCCTACATTGCTATTGAGCTTATGGCTTTCGGTTTCTACATACTGGTTGCTTTTGGTCGTAATAATAGGAAGTCCAATGAAGCTGGATTAAAATATATCCTTGTTGGAGCGTTTTCTTCGGCTATTTTCCTGTATGGCTTGAGTCTCGTTTACGCAGCTACTGCCGTGACACACTTTGATGCTATAGCAGCAAGTCTTAGTTCCGCGTTAGCTAATACGGACCAAATTGGTCCCGGTCTTTGGGTTGGCATGGCACTTATGCTTGCCGGCCTTGGATTTAAGGTAGCTGCGGTTCCCTTTCATATGTGGGCTCCTGATACATATGAAGGAGCCCCAATCCCTGTGACGGCCTTCTTATCTGTTGGTTCCAAGATAGCTTCCTTAGCCTTCATGTTGCGCCTATTTTCCGAAGCCTTTTTACCGGCCATCGATCAATGGCAAATTATTGTTGTTGTGATGTCAGCACTAACAATGACTGTGGGGAATGTGGTTGCGATAGTTCAGAGTAATTATAAAAGACTATTGGCATATTCCAGTATAGGTCACGTAGGATTCATGCTTATGGGCATAGCTGCTTTGTCTTCCATAGCAATAGAGGGATTGTTGCTGTATATGATTGGTTATGCTGTGACTACAATGGCCGTATTCACTGCGCTAACTGCATTCTTTAATATGACAGGCAGAGAGGATATTTCTGACCTTGGGGGGTTGGCGGATACCCATCCCTATTTTGCGGCTGCCATTGCTGTAGCTCTTTTCTCTTTGGCCGGACTCCCATTTTTCGCGGGATTTACTATGAAATTCTACTTGTTTGCCGCTGTTGGGACTGAAGGCTTACTTTGGTTGGTCGGCTTGGCTATTTTCAATAGTTTTATCTCTCTCTACTATTATCTGAAGATGATACGAGAAATGTATGTAAAACCTTCCCCAGATTCAGTTGCACTTGTTATGAGGCAATCGGAAGCCTCAAATGGCATTTCAAAACCCACTATAGTAATTACATCCTTGTCGGTGGTACTTACTTTATCGATCATTTACTTGGGTGTATATCCATTACATTTACTGAAGCTTATTAAAGCTGCAACTCTGTCGATCTGGTAGTAGTGGGTAATTTGAGTCTAGAATTTTAGATTGGTTTGGTTTGGCGCTTAGCACTTTTGTTGGATATTCTTGATATACTTTATTTGTATTATGGATATGAGGGAAAGGAAATTGATCATCTCGGTTATAGGGGGAAGTTCCCCTACTAGCGAATCCTATCGGATAGGTGAACTTGTTGGTAGAGAGTTGGGTAAACGAGGTTTGATCGTTTGTTGTGGAGGGTTGGGAGGAATCATGGAAGCGGTGTGTAAGGGAGCGAAATCCGAAGGAGGAGTCACCGTGGGAATATTGCCGGGTGACGACCCCAAAGCAGCTAATAGCTATGTGGATATACCAATCTGTACCGGAATTGGCCATGCCAGAAATGTACTCGTGGTGAAAACTGGTAGAGCTGTTATAGCTGTCGATGGATCCTATGGGACATTATCAGAAATAGCCCATGCTTTGGCAGAGGGCATTCCGGTTGTTGGCATAAATACGTGGACGTTTCTTAGAGAAGGTGAGTTAGATTCTGGAGTCATCTTGGCTGATAACCCTGTAGATGCGGTAGAGCAGGCTGTCAAGTTAGCCGAGCTCTGAAATATAAGAACCTCAGGTATAAGTGAAGCCGATGGTATTTATTAGTAAGATAAATGCTCGAGAGATACTCGATTCAAGGGGGTCTCCAACTATCGAAGCCAGAGTTGAGCTATCGGATGGTTCGATAGGCACGTCGTCTGTTCCGTCGGGTGCAAGTGCAGGTAGTCATGAGGCTTTGGAACTTAGGGATGGGGATAAACATCGCTACAGTGGTCGTGGAGTTTTAAAAGCTGTTGCTCACGTAGAGGAGCAAATCGCACCCCTTTTAATCGGTCAGGTCCCCTTCGACCAAGAGCAGATAGACACTCGGATGATTGAATTAGATGGGACCAGGAATAAATCCAACATAGG
>CAJXDJ010000186.1 GCA_913052045.1 uncultured Dehalococcoidia bacterium | reverse complement strand
AAAATAATAATAGAGTATGGAGAAGGTGGCGCTGAAGAAGATACAAGAAATGAAACAGGTGAGACAACAGGCATCACTAATATAACTGGTCCTAGAGATACGACAACATATTTAAAACCAAAGTATCCTTTTAATCATGTACACGAATCTGAATCTGGGCATGTATCACAGGTGTCGCAGCAATCGAGACTGAAACGGAAAAGCTTGCCTGCTGCGTTTTTACATATTTTTCGTGCCGTCTCTGACCAAAGTTGTAGAGGCATTAGCAATTCTCTAGATGGATAGAATCAATAAACAGTTTCAATTTACCATCTATGATTGACCATGAAATCGGAATATCAGTGCCGTCGCTAAAGGTTTCTTTGTCATCTACCATTTCCAGCGAAATCGTGAGCAGGTGAGCCCCGCCAGCCCACAATGGTGGCATCGACAGATCCGTCTTAATAGGCGCCATATTAGTTCTGCTACCTCCCACAAACTTCACTTCTTGACCGTTAGACACAGTTCCCGGAGATGCCATAAATTCGTCCGTAGCCCCCACCTTCCAAGTGTAAGGGTCCGAGGCCGCATCCGCCTTAATGGTGTAACTACAATTGGCACCCTCAGTAAGTGTTAGTCCATCTCCAATCGTTAATTTCGCAAAAGATGCCTCCAGTGGTGGAGTAACTCTTGCAATCTTTGGACCCTCTATTTTATATTCACATATCTTCGAAACATACGGATTCCCACCTTCCGGTTCTATCACCTCGAAGTTTAGTCCTTGCCCTATGTCCAATTGCGCAAACGATATTGGGCCTATGTTCTCGGTATATTTGCCACAACTCTCCGCTACCGCATGATAAATCCTTGGACCCTCTATTTTATATGAACAATTTGGTAGGTCTGCCGTAACCGTTAGTCCTTTCCCTATATTCAATTGCGCAAACGGTGCTGCTGCTATTTCTTCTTCAGGCTCTATACAACTATCGTCCTCCGCCTGATGAATCCTTGGACCCTCTATTTTATATTTACACAGTTCCTTGTCTGCCGGGGTTGCCGTAACCGTTAGTCCTTTCCCTATATCCAATTGCGCAAACGGTACTGTCGCTCCACCCAACCCATCGGGGTTGAAGTTGGCTGGGCACTCATCGTCAGGCGCCTGATGAATACTTGGACCCTCTATTTTATATTCACACAACAACGCGTTTGTCGTAAGTTTTAGTCCTTTCCCTATTTCCAATTCCGCAAACGATACTGCCAACGGGACTCCCGGTCCTCCACATGCATTGTTCGCATTCTGAAAAATCTTTGGACCCGTTAGTTCATATATACATTGGGACGGATTCGTGTTTTCTAGATTTAGTCCTTTCCCTATTTTCAATTCCTCAAACGATGCTGCTGGTATATTTATTGCGTGACAGTAGGTGTCCTGAGAAAGCTTTGGGCCGACAACAGTAAAGTTGCCACCACCACGAGTCGCATGTAATCCCTCACCAAACAGTAAACAATAACTTCCAAGCGATGCGCACTCTATAGTATTACCACATCCCTCCGAGCCAACATCAATGTTCGGTCCCGGTGGTCCCGTTCCACCCCCGCCTCCAGCGCCGATAATCCAATATTTACAATCAGCAGTATCATAATAGGCCAAGGCTTTTGTGTCATCTGGAATAGTGGCAGCTGTCCAATTTTCCACCTCTATCTTTGGATCTTCAATTGGCTCTCCATCAGCGTCAAGAATGTCATTTGTATATTTAAGTACTTTTGCTGTACCCGCATATCCGGCGGCAATCCCCTCCGACTCATCTACTTCTATTTGATATAATCTAAAAGCAGAAGGAACAGTCCATACACCTCTTCTTCTATCAAAACGCAAATCTACTGGTGCTACTGGCCATGTTGTCGCATCCTCTAACCAGTTAGGCTTAAATTTATCTTTTAACTCTTCATAATCTGTCTTAAATGCAGGAGCCTCATCATCCTCATGTGCATTAGGAATAGGTTTACCATTTAAATCATATCCCCATCCATGTATCATCAGAGGTCCACGCAAAGCCATAAATCTATAATTAGCAAAAAAATCATGCGCTTCCTCATCGCCAACTCCAGTATGCATAATCAAACGACCCGGAGATTCACCATCCCACATCTCATCCGCAGTTGTTCCTCTGGCTACCCCTTCAATATCATGACCCAAATCACCAGCACTACCTGCTGTTCTAGCATCACCAAACAAATCAGTTCGCTTCACCTTATCTGCTAAAATATCTAAAAATTTAGTATTAATAGGTAAGGGGGTTTGAGTAGTAACAGGAGGTGGTGGACCAGAGCTTTGAGTAGGATCAATGCCGAGACAAGTTCCCAAGCTAGCCGTTACTGAAGGTAAGTCAGCAAATGCCTCCCCAGCCGTTTGGACAGGTCTAAAAAAACCATCCATAGTCATAACAGAAGTCTTCGCGCCTTCTCTTTCGTTATAATACGGCATCGTCATCTTAGTCGGAGCAAGCACAATTTTTCTCTTCGTATCACTAGCGTCCAACTTACCAGCAAACCATATAGCGGGGCTTTTCGGCGCTAGATCACCACCCAGATCTTCAACAACAGTACTTGCCAAAAACCTACTACGCATTTCAGATCCCCTAATCAAATTCCGTAATGCGCTACGCGCCCTCATTTCACGCTCGCCCTTTAATTTATTTAATCCAATTTGCTTAAGTCTTTCTGCATTCCCTTTAGAAAATCTACCAAATACAGGGGTAAAGCTATTAATAGTATATGTAGTTGTAATTCCACCAGCACCCACAGACGTGCTAATATTGGATATAACAGCACTACTTTGTTGGGCTGCGGTAATATTGTATACTCGAATAGGTACTGCTTCATTTCCAATCATAATTGTTGAAGTACTGAAGCCACCAGCATCAGAAAGATTAATATTGGTAGCCAAAGCCTTTGTAGGAAGACCCGGTACAGTTATCTCACCACGTTCAGCTTGTTGCTGGTGTGTCGCCATTTCTTGTACTTTAGCGTTACCTGCTGCCTCCATATAGGTGAGACCGCCATATTCCCACGGAGCCAATCCATCATCAATTTCTACTT
>CAJXDJ010000185.1 GCA_913052045.1 uncultured Dehalococcoidia bacterium | reverse complement strand
GAGATAAGCTAGTGACTGGAGTTCAGACGTGTGCTCTTCCGATCTTCTTGATGCTGTTTGGTCCATACTGGTGAAAGCGTGGACGCAAATCCTCTCTCCCATACAGACTTTACAAAACGGAGCGAGGATATTTTTTACTAAAGGACCAGATAACGTTCTTATCGAATTGTTAGAGTACTCATATTGTTTAAAAACTCCTTTGGTTCAATTTGATATCGAAAGCACAACACTTTCTACAAATACGAGGACATCACGATAATTCAATTCTACCAACCCGCAGTAATAGGGGGGGATTGCCCGTTAGAATTCAACATCGTCTTAGAGCGATATTATCTATCAAAGAGTGGGTCAACGAGTACTGTTTTCATCGGCGACTTTAGCACTTGCCTAATACAACGGGTATTTGGCATAACGACGGAACTCAAGGGGTCGCGATTAATTTGACAAATACAATTATCGAAAGATGCAACCGGGTTTTTTACGGCTGGTGGCTGGTGGGAATAGGAGTGGTCGCTGTTGTTATGACTGGAGGATTCTTTTTTCACGGATTTCAATTCTACTTCGAACCTATGCGAAAACAATTCGGTTGGAGTAGAACAGTACTATCTGGGGCCGCCACGCTCGCGCGGGCCGAAAGTGGGTTTCTTGGACCGGCTGGCGGTTGGTTGGTACAGAGGCATGGAGCAAAATTTGTAATGACCATTGGGTTCATTCTTTTCAGTATTGGGATGGTACTCTTGGGAATGACTCGAAATGTTTCGATGTTTTACATATCTTTTTTGCTTTTGTCTATCGGAATGGGGCTTGGGTCGTGGACCCCAAGTACGGCATTAATCACCACCTGGTTTCGCAAAAATAGAGCAAAAGCCATTGGGTTTATGATGTTTGGTATGGGTCTAGGGGGATTTCTAGTTGCCCCAATCGTTGCCATTATCATCAACGCTACAAGCTGGCAAACAACCGCTTTTATTTCAGCTGTCGTAATATTAGTCGTAGGATTGCCCCTTACTAGATTAATTAAAAACACCCCTGAAAGCATGAATCTTCTTCCAGACGGAAAACCATCACCTATTATTAGAAAGCCTAACAAAATCACTGAAATGGATGAGTCTTCTACAGAGATCAATTTGACCGCCCGCGAAGCAATCAAGACCAGAAATTTTTGGTTATTATCTATTGGTCATGGCATTGCTTTGATGACAGTATCTGGTCTAAACATCCATTTAGTTCCTTTTTTGCAATCCGGGAAAGGATTTTCAACACTAGGAGCGGCTCAGGGATTGGCTATAATGATGGGCGCTGCCACTATAGCGCCATTGTTAGGGGGAATTCTTGGAGATCGATATCCTAAAAAATACTTGGCATCACTTACCATGCTTTTTCATATGGTGGCAATCTTACTTTTGGCAAGGTCTAGTGCAATAACTATCATATATTTGGCGCTGTTGATACAGGGACTAGCGTGGGGTATTAGAGGTCCTATTTTAACAGCGATGAGAAGTGACTTATTTGGTCCAAAAAATTTTCCAATCATCAACGGGTTCACCCAGCTCGTCACCATGATTCCCCAAATGGTGGCTCCGCTTCTAATAGGATATTTGGCCGACCAAGGAAACTACCCATTGGGATTTGAGATTATCGCATACTCTTGTTTAGGCGGATTTCTTTTATTCTTTTTTATACAGGCACCGATCGTGAATCAAACAACTAGTAGACAAAGGGAAAATTAATAGTAGACAAACCATCTTTACTGAAAGGAGAAATATGAACACATTCGAATTTGATAGCATCGCTCGAGGCATGGTCGTTGTTGCTCATGCAGACGATGCCGAATGGGGTTATTCAGGAACAGTGGCAAAACTCGTATCCTACGGAGTAGAGATGACCTATATTATCTGTACTGATGGGAGCAAAGGAAGCGATGACCCGGAAATGACTTCGGAGCAATTGACAGCCATTCGTATGGAAGAGCAAAAGAACGCGTGCAGAGTTTTGGGCGTCCGTAACCTTATATTTTTAGGCTACTCCGATTCACTTCTCGAGCCCTCTCTTGCCTTAAGGAAAGATATTGTCCGACAAATTCGCACTTTTAAACCCGATTTAATGATATGTCAGTCTCCTTTAAGGAATTTGACGGACAGCGATTACATCGGCCACCCAGACCACATTGCAGCAGGAGAAGCCACGTTGTCAGCAGTATTTCCAACCTCAAGGGATAGGTTAACTTTCCCTGAACTAGCTGGCGAAGGACTTACTCCACACAAGGTCACTGAATTACTTGTTGGAGACAGGAATTATGCCAATAAATGGGTTGATGTTACTGCACATATGGATGTGGCCGTTAAAGCTCTGTTGCAACACGTTAGCCAAATCAGCAATAAGGATGTTGGAAAACATTTGAAGGATTCTAGGGCCAATATCGGCGAATCAGTTAAAGTTAAGTACGCTGAGTCTTATCGGTCATATGTCTTTTCCTAGTTCTATCGCCTAAGCAAATTGACAGGTAAATACCATAAAGATAATATTGGCATACGCCCGTACTACCCGTAAACAGGCATCTCTTTCAACGTAAAAACATTAATAACGGGCAAAGTTTTTTAGATCGAGGGAAGATATGGCAACCAAGGAAATTGCCTTGATGGCCCATCTGATGCGTAGAGCAGGATTTGGAGCCACCAGGCAGGAACTTGAGCGAAGGGTAAACATTGGCTATGAAGCCACTGTTGATGAACTCCTGAATCCGGGAGTACATGGTATAAAACCAATAGACGAAGCCCTAATGTTTAGGGTTCAACCTTGTTTTGAAATTGGTGGCGGGGTTCCTACTAATAGTCAATGTGAGTGGATGTATAGACTCATAAATACACCCCGTCCTCTCGAGGAAAAGATGGTTCTGTTTTGGCATCACGTCTTTGCGACAGGGGCTTCCAAGCTCGATCATAGTGTTCAAATGTTAGTTCAGATGCGCCTGTTCAGAACTGCTGGAATGGGTAACTTCCGTGATCTCCTTTTAGCTACTGCAAAAAATCCCGCTATGATATTCTGGCTGGATAATAACCAAAACCATAGAGCATCCCCTAACGAAAACTGGGGTCGTGAAC
>CAJXDJ010000184.1 GCA_913052045.1 uncultured Dehalococcoidia bacterium | reverse complement strand
AATTATTTTACCTCCGATTTTTTTAGCATATAGATAATTGAAAAGAGCTGTGCGGAGTCCACCCACATGAAGAAAACCGGTAGGACTAGGGGCAAAACGGACTTTAACTTCCATTGTTATTTGAAATTAATACCACAGCAGTTGCAGCAATTCCTTCTCCTTTCCCAATAAATCCCATTTTATCAGTGGTTGTTGCTTTCACGGAAATTTGATCCAAATCAGCGGATAAAATATCGGTAAGATTTTTCCTCATTTGTAAAATACCGGGCTTTACAATTATTGAATATTCAACACGGGTAACATGCGTAAAAAAACCTATTTGAAAACGATGTCCTTGTTGCTACTGACGGGAATGTTCGTGTCGGCCCACGCTGATACAGTCCTGACTTCACAGGATGTCATAGCCTCTGCCACGCTTACTGACTGGCGTACGCCCGATCCTGCTTATCTGTTCTATGTCCAGCTTGAAGATAAGCAGATTATTTTCGAATTGGCACCGACATTCGCTCCCGATCATATCGCGAATATCCGGCAGCTAGTCGCTACTCGTTATTTCGATGATCTGCCCATAATTCGTTCGCAGGATAATTATGTTGTGCAATGGGGAGACCCGGCAGCGGGCACCGATGCGAAAAAAAGTTTGGGCGATGCGCATGCAAATCTTGAACCTGAATTTTTCCGGAACACCGAAGGTCTCGACATTATCAAGCTTGATAGCCGCGATGCTTACGCCGACGAAGTGGGTTTTATAAATGGATTCCCGGTGGCGAGCGATGGCAGGCGCGCTTGGTTAGCGCATTGTTATGGCATGCTGGGTGTTGGACGAGACATGGCGACCAACAGCGGTAATGGTGCTGAATTGTATGTTGTGACGGGTCATTCACCTCGACATCTGGATCGGAATGTTACTTTGATAGGTCGTGTACTGAAGGGTATTGAACACTTGTCGAGCTTGCCACGGGGAACCGGCGCATTGGGTATGTATGAAAGCGATAAAGAATTCGTCAATATCACTTCTATTCGATTTGGCAATAAAATTCCGGAACCGGAGCGATTGAAAATCGAAGTGATGCACACAGACACCGAAACCTTTGCAAAATTTGTCCAGACGCGAACCTATCGCCGACACGAATGGTTTGTGGATCCGACTGGGCGAATAGAACTTTGTAATGTGCCTGTACCCATGCGTAGCAAAGATTGAGGAAAATAGTCAATCTATCTTTCTAAATGTGGTCTGCATCGATGTACTAGCAATAATTTACCAGGATGTTGTTACTCGCATTGTGACTTGCAAAAAGGTAGTGAAAAATTTTAAGGGAGAAGAGTCGGAAGCTTATTCAGGAAGTCATCGCTATTCCGAGCCAGGGGGCCTGTTCTGACTATAATTGTCTGGCTTGATGGATGGACAAATACGGTCTGTGCGCCGAAACCGTTGAAGAGGTAATAATCGCCAGGCGGCGTGTCTTCCTGGTTGGGAACCGCGAGCCAAATTTGATATGCATAGTATGCGGCAGTGCTTGCCGGACGGACCATTTCATCTATCCAGTTGGCAGGTACGATTTGAGTCTCTCCAACCTTGCCATCGTTTAACATCATCAGGCCCAATCTCGCCCAATCCATCGGTGCGGCATAAATACCGACGAAGGTGCGAGGCACGCCGCCCTCGCGATCCATCCACATGTGAGCCGTACTGTTGCCCACGGGTTGCCAGAGATATTTTGACAGGTACTGGGTATAGCGCATCCCGGAGGTGCGAGAGATTATTAGTCCCAGCAAAAAAGTATTCGTACCGTTGTATTCCCATTTAGTGCCGGGCTCTTCTGCCAGATCATAACTTAAGGCTGCCCCTGGGAGGTTTGTGCCTATCTGTCGTTTTTGGCCTTTCCAGAATGGGTTGTTGGAAAAGTAGGGTGTTGGCTCGAAGCCAGAACTCATGGTCAGCAAATGTCGAATTGTTATCTTCTTTCCACGTTCGTCATCTTTCCATTCCTCAATATATTTACCGATGGGATCGTCAACGCTCTCAATTAGTTTTTGATCAATCGCGATGCCCGTTAATAAAGCAGCAACGGTCTTACTCATAGAAAAAGCATAGACCGGACCATCTCGCACGCTGTCTGGCCAATAATTTTCAGATTGGATGACTCCCTTGTGGATGTATATTAAGGATGTTGAATCAAAGGCAATCGCTGTTTCTTTCGCGCGAGTCAGGATTTCTTCTGCGATACTACGTTCTTCTTTTGCAGCGACAGGTATGCGTAATTCCAGGTCTGCTCCTGCTACGGCTTCCTGTGGGAACATGCGTTCTTTTGTCGGGAAAGGATTATTCTGATAACTCTCCATTGGACGAACATTAAAATAACGAAACCAGAAAACCGGATCCGAAAAATAAAGAGTTGCAGCAGATAAAATCAGGACAAGAACACCAAGCCCTGAAATCTTAAGTAACTTATTCATAATTTATAAGGCTCTTCCGTAGAATCTATGGGTTAACAGGAAAGGCAGGTAAAAAAACACCGTCATTCCCGCATGCTTTTGGCGGGAATCCAGTTAAATAATTGATTCAATTTGTTTCGTACCAGCATTTATACAAGGGGCTACTCATTTATCCTGATTCCTCTTTCTCCATGGATTCCCGCCAAAAGCATGCGGGGATGACGAACTTTCGGATCTGAAAAGTTACTGGCTATTTAGCTAGATACCCAATTCATTCGCCGTTAAATCAAGGCAAAGGTTAGCGATTTCTATCAATTTATCGATATTTTCGTTTGTCATAATCAAGGGGGGAGAAATAATCATGGTGTCGCCTACCGCTCTCATTACCAGTCCATTCTGAAAAGAAAAATCACGACAAAGCTGGCCAACATTACCGTCGGATTTAAAAAACTCTCGAGTAGATTTGTTCTTGACTAATTCCAGTGCCCCAATAAATCCAATACCTCTTGCCTCTCCCACAAGAGGATGGGCTCCTAGTTCCAGCCAGCGTTTTTGCAAATAAGGACCCGTATTGGTTTCCACGTTCTCGATGATCTTTTCATCGCGCATTATATTGACATTTGCCAGCGCAACGGCGCACGCAGCCGGATGACCGGAATAAGTAAAACCATGGGAGAATTCTTTACCCTCGGAAACAAGAAGATC
>CAJXDJ010000183.1 GCA_913052045.1 uncultured Dehalococcoidia bacterium | reverse complement strand
GGATCTGACTTTGGACAAGTTGATCCCGGCCGAGGCCGCAAGGGGAAACTTTTGAGCCCCGCAAGTGGCGCCGACGGTGTGTGCATCACGTCAGGGCGACCCTTGGGGCAGCAAAACTGCCGCTTTCCGGCAAACCAAGCTACTTCACCAGCGCCTGGAGATCGTTAAACCTTAACGGCTTAGACTTTGTTCACGGGGAATCAGATCAATATTGTATCAATTGCCTGAAGCACATCGTAAAAATCATCGAACTCAAAGTAACGTAGTCCCTCGGACCTAAAATAGTCTTCTAGTGAACTCGTAGCTATGACATAGTCTGCCTCCAGGGAAGCTGAAATATCAGATTTGCCATCTCCAATGTAGATCACCTTCTGCCCCTGAGATTTGAAATATCGTAGCCAAGATAGCTTAAAACCATCCAAGCAATCTATTCCGTAGGGATCTAAATACGAGATCGAAATTCCATTCTCTGTGATTTTCCCATGAGCTGAGTGCAACTCGACTGTGGACGAAATCAAGTCACGTAGCACAGGTTCTATGTATAAGTCTATACCATTGCTCACTACACTGAAGTTAAGGCCAATACTTGCGCAATGCTGTATGAACTCAGGAACCCCTGGGCGCAACTCGGCTGTTTCAAATACATACTCCTCTAAAGTTTGTTTAGTTACATTAAGCAAGGCAAACTCGCGCCTATTGGTCTCTTCAACTGTGATTTCTCCCTTTGAGTAGAGATTCTCTATGGCACGCCATTTTGCAGATGCAAAGGCATTCAACAATGAATGGCCGACATTTCCAGTTACTAGCGTGTCATCAAAATCACATTGTACAGTAAACATTGAATTTGATTATATCAGACCTTTCCTAGCTCCAAAAACACGCAAAACCACTACTAGATTGGTCATTGCTCCAAGAAAAATGAGCGTCACAGTTCCATGACCAACAATTGAACCAACCATTATGATAAGAAGCCGCGTGTCCCTTGATGCTAGGTATCCCATGAGGCCAGAGAATGGTTTCCCAAAACTGACCTCGGCCTTTGCTCGCGAATAGCTGATCATGAAAGAGCCTATTGTCGCAGCCAAGCCGGCTGCTATAACGACCATATTGTCAAATCTAACCTCGAACTGTAGAGCCCAGAAAGTAAGTCCTCCTAGAATCGCGAAGTCGGAATATCGATCTAAGATTGCGTCGAAAAACCCTCCAAATGAACTCTTCATGTTTTTGATGCGAGCCAAGTCCCCATCGACACCATCAACAACCGAAGAGGTTTGAGCTACTATGCCGGCCCAAACGTTATGCCCTGTCAGGAAAAGTGAAAGGCACCCAATAGCAACAATGAAACTCAGGAAGGATATCTGATTAGGCGTTATCGGTGTTCTGGCAAAGAGTTTGGCCAGAGGGCGTGATAATCTTCGGTTAAGATGGGCCGAGACTAAGCCTTCTGTTGTGGATTTATTCATCAGGATGAATAAATCGTGTCTGTAAATGATGCAAGTTTTCCAACGTATCTACATCGTACCAATAACCGTCTGATATGTCACAGGTTTTGAAAATTCCGCCATGACTTATCATATGGGCTAAAACATCGCCGACTTCGTATCGTTTAGATTTATTCAGGCTAATCCATTGGTCGACAACCCCAAAGATTTCAGGATTTAACCTAAAATCCCACAGTCAGTCCAATTCCATTTTCTGATGTGTGTCTCAATCAAGGAAAACTTCGATAGACTAACCCACCTTGGCAATATATCAATTCCAGTAAGTGATCCTGATGGTCAATGATGTTGGACTGACCTTCCCATTTATGAGTAATACCATTTTACTCAGCCCTGTATTATTACTGTCTTAGTCCTAATATGGACTTCCTATACCATTCACTACACAAATGCCGAGGTAGATGGAGGAAGTTGTAGGTTCTATATCGTGACTAAATTTAGTGGTGGAGCTGGGGGGGATCGAACCCCCTACCTCCTCAATGCCATTGAGGCGCTCTCCCAGATGAGCTACAGCCCCACTGTAATTACTATAAAACCTGAATTATCTTATCGCAAGGTAAATCAACCCTGTGGTCCGGTAATTGTTGTGAAGCCAGTATACGAATGTAGGGCTTCCGGTAGAGAGATAGAACCATCTTCTTGCTGTCCATTCTCCAATAGGGCTATTATAACCCTAGGCAGGGCTAGGCCTGAGCCGTTAAGTGTGTATGGAAAAATCAAAGCAGCTCGATCTTTAGGCCTATAGCGAATGTTTGATCGGCGAGACTGGAAATCGGCACAATTGGAACAGGAACTCACCTCCAACCATTCTTGGGAACCGGGAGCCCACACCTCAATGTCAAAAGTTTTTGACGAAGCAAACCCCAAATCTCCGGTGCACAGCTCCAGTACTCGATATGGAAGTTCGAGGAGCCTGCAAATTTGTTCTGCGTTACCTAATAATCCTTCAAATTCTTGAGTAGACGTACTAGGTTCAACAAATTTGTACAACTCGACTTTATTGAACTGGTGCACTCTCTTAATACCTCGGGTATCCCGACCAGCCGCTGTTTTTTCTCGACGGAAGCACTGAGTAAATGATGTGTAATATTTTGGCAACGATCCAGGGGGCAGGATTTCATCTCTATGAAGACCTGTTAAGGGAACTTCAGCTGTAGGAATCATCCATAAATCACTTGCGTTATCTCTATATAGATTGTCTCCGAATTTTGGGAGGTTTCCAGATCCTTCCATGATATCCTGTGTTACCAGAGAAGGTAGTTGCATCTCGGTGTAACCATGCTTATTTACATGTTGATCTAACATAAAATTAATGATTGCACGTTCTAATTGAGCTCCCAACCCAACTTGTACGTAAAATCTAGAACCAGCTAACCTTACACCCCTTTCGAAATCAATGATTTTTAGTTGCACTCCCAATTCCCAATGCGGAAGAGGCCTAAAATTGAAGGTCTTGGGAGTTTCCCACTCCCGAATTACTATATTATCTTCTTCAGTCTGTCCCAATGGGACGTCGTCCATTGGCAGATTCGGTAACTCTAAGAGCAGTTGGTGTAGTTGTGTTTCCAGTACCCCTAGTTTTCGATCATACTCAGCAATATCTTCTCCGACTTTACGCATTTCTACTATCAAGCTCTCTCGTTCT
>CAJXDJ010000182.1 GCA_913052045.1 uncultured Dehalococcoidia bacterium | reverse complement strand
GCAGGTTACGTTGATGTCTTCAAAAAGATTCTCCTAACTAGGATATGGCTTTTCTTTCTTGGTGCAGGAGTGTTTTCGTTGTTTATTGCTCCTAACGTTTGGTTGGCTTTTCGATTCACTAGAAAGGAGATCCCATCAACGCTTACGGCAGAAACGTTTAAGTTGCTAAGAAAATTGATGGGGTTAGTATCGTTCTTAGTAATTGGGGTTGGAGCTATAGCATTCGGTAGCGCGGCCGCATCGAGATGGGAAATTATTCTTAAGTACATGTATTCCACGCCGTTCACACGTGTAAACCCCGAAAGTGGAATTCGGGCGGATCTGTTCGAACCAATATTCAATAATGGCGTTGATTTTTACGTTTTTACACTGCCGTTACTAGGGTTTTTGCGTGGATGGCTACTAGCGGTCCTGATAGTCACCTTACTGGTTTGTGCAGCTACATATCTTATACATAGGGGCCTTAAGGAAAAAGGAGATTTTGATCTCCAGAACCCCAAGATGCATCTGGCTATTATTGGTGCGCTGATATTTCTTTGCATCTCTGTTGGTCACTGGCTTGGTCGATATGACCTCCTGTACTCGGGTCAAGGTGTTTTGTATGGGGTAGGATTCACCGATGCCCACGCGAGAATCCCAACTCGTACGATACTCACATTCATTGCGGGTGGTAGTGCAATTTTATTGTTGATTGGGGCCTATCTTAGCGGCTATCGGCTTATCATAGGTGCTATAGGTCTTTGGATTGGGGTTTCCATCCTTGCAGGGGGAATATTCCCAAGTTTAGTTCAGAGGTTTCAAGTACAGCCTAACGAGTTGTCGAAAGAGACGCCATATTTGATCAACAATATTGAAATGACGCGCGTGGCATATGATATAGACCTTGGACCAGATCAAACCAGAGATCATAAGGGCCTAGAACACGTGACTGTGGATATCATTGATGAAAATATAGGCACCATAAACAATATACGTCTTTGGGATGAACGTCCGCTAGGAGAAATTTACAATCAGGTAGAGTTTATACAATTTTATTATGATTTCGCCGGAATAGGAGTTGACCGATACACGGCGCCTAATGGCGAAACCACTCAGGTCATGTTATCTAGTAGGGAGATCAACGTAGACAAATTGGCAGACAGTGCCCAGACTTGGCAAAATAGACATTTAGTTTTTACTCATGGCCATGGGGTTGCTATGAGCCCAATTAATAAAATACAGGGTAATGGTCAACCACAAATGTGGTTGAGTAATGTTCCAACCGAACCGGCTCCTGGTTATGAACATCTGGCTCTGGATCAGGCTGGAGTCTATTATGGTCTTATCAGCCAAGAATTTACTATTGTAAATACTGATGTTAAAGAATTGGATTATCAGGGAGAAGGATCTAAAGCGGTTCATACTAATTATGAAGGGGACGGGGGGGTACGTCTATCGTCAACAATCCGGATGCTCGCATATGCTTGGGAATTTGGAGATGTAAACATTATGGTGTCCGCGGAGCTTGATAATTCCAGAAGTAGGATCCAGTATAGGAGAACTGTACCAGAGAGATTTAATGCTATCACCCCATTCCTCGTACCCGATAGTGACCCCTATCAAGTGGTAGCGGATGGCCGCATCTTTTTTATTCAAGATGGCTATTCGGTTACAGATAATTTTCCTTACTCGACGCCAGTGGGAACTGGATTTGATAGACAGGCAAATTCCGGCGGTCTTAACTATATAAGGAACAGTGTAAAGACCGTTGTAGACGCTTATACAGGTAATATTGACTACTATATCTTTGATGATGAAGATCCGATTATCAAGACATATTCAAAAATGTTTCCTGGGCTTTTTAAGAATGCAGAAGATATGCCTGATTATCTACAGGACCATGTCAGATATCCTCGTGACATCTTTGCTGTACAAACTAAAATGATGCTGCAATATCATATACAGGACCCAGAAAACTTCTACCAAAAGGGAGATCAATGGTCTATACCAATGCAAAATTCCTTTGGGCGAGAGGGTACTCTCGATCCCTATTACATACTGGGTCGATTGCCAGGGGAGGAAAAGGAAGAATTTCTCCTGATTCAGCCGTTTACACCAGATAAAAGAGATCCGTTAAAGGCATGGGTTGCCGTTAGGAATGACGCGCCGAATTACGGAGAAATGGTGCTTTTTAGGTTCCCAGGCGGCAAAAGTATCCTTGGCCCCAATCAAGTAGAGGCTAGGATAGATAATGATGCGGCTATATCCCAACAATTTACCCTCTGGGGTCAAGTTGGGTCTGAGGTACAGAGAGGAAATATGTTGGTGATACCGGTAGGAGATGCCATTCTCTATGCTGAACCGATATTTCTGAAACCGCAGAACCTAGACTTTCCAGAACTAAGAAGGATCATTCTTGCAGATGGCCAAAATATTGTTATGCAACCCAATCTGAAGGATGCTATACGGGCCCTGAGAGGAGAGATTCCCGCTGTAGCTACCGCCGCCGCTGGTACGGTGGTGACGAGTGGCTCGGAACGAAAGCCTGTAGAGAGTCAGACTTCACCATCACAGATCCGTGATGTGCCAAGTGATGGCGTCGTTTTGACCGCGGATGAACTTGAGGCGTTAATCCTTTCCTTGGAAGAGCTCGGAATTAAGGTGAGGGAAACCGAATCAATACTTGACGAAATTATTCCCAAGTAGTAGGTCTTTGTCCTAGTAGGGTTTAGCTAAGCAATCTCTTTCGCTGCCATATTTCGATACCAGCGCCAATGGCTATAAATATGAGTCCAAATAATTCGCCGACCGAAATTAGGGATACTCCCATGCCTATCAGTGCACCGTTAGCTAAACCAGAGAGTCTGTGCCGTTTTACCATCTTTGCGTCAAACATAAATTCAATAACTCCTGTCTTTAATTCAAATCCCCTAAAAATAGTTTCATAGAGATTCCTAGATACACTAGTGTAGTTACTATTATTCCCGAAATTATCGAATTCCAAAGCCGCAGTAATATTCTGTAACTCCAACGGGAGAGTGAAATGTTATGACATCGAAACTCTGCAGGAATACTGGATTAATGATGCACCGGATGGGATGGTAGAATCGAAACCGCTTGTGATGAACAATAAAATGTATTTTGGATGCTGGGATAGCTATTTTTATTCAA
>CAJXDJ010000181.1 GCA_913052045.1 uncultured Dehalococcoidia bacterium | reverse complement strand
GACTAGTTGTTGTTTGCTCGGCTATGGGCCAAACTACCGACGAGCTGCTCCGACTAGCTATGTCAGTTACGTCCAATCGGGAACCACGAGAAATGGATTTATTATTGTCATCTGGCGAGATAATCTCCAGCGCTCTGGTGTCTATGGCTCTGCGTGCTTTGGGATACCAGGCGATATCGCTTACTGGGTTACAAGCGGGAATAAGGACGGATGGATTGCATGGTAATGCCCGGATTGCAAATGTAGACACGACCAGGATATTGTCTGAGATTAATTCCGGAAAGATTGTAGTTGTTGCTGGATTCCAGGGATTTACCGATAATTTTGACGTGACCACGCTTGGTAGGGGAGGATCTGATATATCCGCTGTCGCTCTGGCTGGTGCCTTATCAGCGGAGAGATGTGAGGTTTACACTGATGTAGATGGCATATTTACTGCTGATCCTAGAATTGTAGCGGATGCACGTAAGATAGATGAGATTACCTATGAGGAAATGCTGGAGTTAGCAGCGTATGGCGTAAAAATGCATCCGAGGTCTATTGAACTTGGGAGTCTGTACAATGTTCCTATACGTATATCGTCTAGCTTCTCCGATCAAATTGGAACCTTAGTACATGGAGGAATTAGGACTATGGAATTCGGAATAAAAGTTACTGGGGTTGCATATGACTGTAATGTATCCAAAATTACTCTTAGGAGATTGCCTGATCGACCGGGCGTCGCTGCATTGCTCTTTGAGACTCTTTCGGCCGAAGGTATCAGTGTTGACACTATAGTGCAAAATACCAGCATCGATAGGTACACAGACATAAGTTTTACAGTCGCTCGCAACGATTCAGATAAAGCTATGGAGACCGTTAGGAGCGTTGCCGGTGAGTTAGATGTTTATGATTTGGTGGCGGATAGTACTTTATGTAAGATTAGCATAGTCGGATCTGGAATGTTGAATGCCCCAGGGTATGCTTCAAGTATGTTCCGTGCTTTGGCCGATGCTGACATAAATATAGATATGATAACCACTTCGGAAATAAGAATCACATGTATAGTATCCGAACTGAAAGTCGAGGAAGGAGTAAGAATACTTCACAAAACCTTTGGCCTTGGGAATCCTTGATGCCAGTTGCGCCGTACTTATCCATTATAATTCCTGCCTACAATGAGGAAAGCCGTATTATAGATTCATTGGTTGAAGTTACAGCTTACCTTGATTCTCAGGAATACCAGTGGGAAGTAATAGTGGTAAATGATGGGAGTAGTGATTGTACTGTAGACGTCTCAAGAAGATTTGCGCAAAACGATCCTAGGGTTATTGTTGTGGATCTACCACATCGTGGTAAGGGAGGCGCTTTAAAAGAAGGCTTTTCTGTGGCAAGGGGTAGGTTCATGTTTATGTGTGACGCAGACCTTTCCATGCCGCTTGCATTTTTGCCTTGTTTTTTGCCACCCCTGGCGCCGAAGGCCGATATTGTTGTGGGGTCTCGAGCAATAAAAGGAGCCCAAAGATACGATGAGCCTAAAATCCGGCATATAATGGGCCGGGTGTTCAATTGCTTAGTGCGGCTATTAGCTGTCAGAGGAATTAAAGATACACAATGCGGATTTAAATGTTTTTCAGCAGAAGCAGCCCAAAAACTTATACCTCTTCAACGGTTAAATGGGTTTGGTTTTGATGCAGAGATGCTGTTTTTAGCGAGTAAGCTGGATTTGTTAGTTGTCGAGATACCTATAGATTGGCACTATAGGGCTGACAGTAAAGTACGTCCGATTAGAGATTCCTTAAGAACGACTATGGATCTGTTGAATATACGGTGGAGTTTTTTAACAGGTAGATACAAAATCAACCAGTTTTGACAAAGGGTTGGTCCCAAACGGTGTCCGATAAAGGCGAATCTATTATATTCGCTTGTCAATTAATATTGAGACCTGACCTCACCATATTGAAATCATAAACTTGCACTAAAATGGGTGCGAAAAGTCTTGACCTGATGCCTTTAGAAATGGCACTTTGGAGAAAAGTGTTGCTGGGGGACATGGGTAAATTACATGGAGTTAGTAAGTACGGTACATAGGAACAAACTCAAACGGGAAAAGTCTCAACAGGCCGTAGATCTTGCGTTGGATGGTCTATGGCAACAAGCCTGTAGTGTAAATGAAGATATCCTTCAGTACTTTCCCGATGACGTAGAAACAATGAATAGATTGGGGAAATCTAATTTGGAATTGGGCAATTTATCCACAGCTAAGACAAATTTTGAAAAGGTCCTATCTTTATCACCTTATAATAGTATCGCTAAAAAAAACTTAGAACGGCTATCACTTTTGCCAAAACGCAGGTCGACATTTCAAAATACCAAAAAGGTGGCGCCAAAACTCTTACTGGAAAAGAATGGAAGAACAGGTATCACCGTACTTAGAACGTGTGCTCGTCAAGATATACTTGCTCATGTGGCATCCGGGGATCTGGTAACACTGGAGGTTTACAACGAATCTTTGAGAGCGCTAAATTCTGATGGTATCATTCTAGGCCACGTTGAAACTAAGTTGGCCAGCAGACTGGTCAAGCTTATCGGTAAGGGGAACTGTTATGATGCGGCTGTCCTTAGTGCAACACCAGCTAAGGTATCGGTTGTTATCAGAGAGACATATCGTCATCCAAGCCTATTGGGCGTAATATCCTTTCCCGCGGCTTCGAAGGAGGAGTATTCGAGTGGGATAAACAATGCCCTGTTACGGTATGGAATTGAAAAGGAAACTGATGACGAAGAAGATGACGATACTTCAGCGATAGCGTGGACCGAAGATAGCATTAGTGGCGATGACGGAGATGACATGCCAGATAATCTAAGTGGAGATGTTGCTATTATTTCTTTTCGGGAAGATGACCTAGACTAAAATTTTGTCGCTATCGATAGACGACAGTTCGTAGAGTGAACAGTCATGAAAGTGGGATGTGCATCAAAGATTGGCCGCATTATTCACAGCCGATATGGTGTGCTTTCTATTTGGTTATGTAAGCCAAATGTTTCTGCTAGGGAGTCAGGCTTGCTTTGGTTCTACCAACACTCCGGAGTGATAGGGTTGATTTAATTGCCGAACTATCGACTACGTTGTAAAATTCCCTAACAACTGTTTTATATAATCCATGTTTTTTAAAGTGAAATTGTTGCTCCATTATTTTAGTGGG
>CAJXDJ010000180.1 GCA_913052045.1 uncultured Dehalococcoidia bacterium | reverse complement strand
TATCAATTACATAAGGAGTTTCCCAAGCGCCATTATTAGAAGGATTTATACTTGAAAAACTATTTCCTCCATTAGTAGATTTTCTAATAGCTCCATAATACACTTCACCATACATTATATTTGAATTTGTAGGATCAATAATACACTCCATTCCATCACCTCCTATTACAGCATCCTGAGGTGAAAGATGAAATCCTCACAGCAACTCTTATCAGCATTTCCAGGCAAATAACCGATCGTGAAAAATTCTTAGTGAGAGCAGGGAAAACATTGGCAATAGAATTGACTGGTCAAATGTCACGCCTAAATGCCATACTGAGAAAACTAAAGCAATGAGCCCACCCTTCGGTCCAACAGGAAACATACCTTTGAAAGCTAAGAAGTTCAATAATGCCTAATCAATCAGATCCGACTCAACATGAAACCATTGGGCGAGTCGTAGACGGTTCCCTTACTCGTGGAATGGAAATCAAACTTGAATCGTCGATCTCAATCGAAGACATAAATAATGGAACTTATGTCGTCATTCAAGGAAAACACAACAGATTCGTTGCCATGGTAACCGACTTAACTTTGGGAACTTCCGACCAGAACCTAAAATTCAATCTACCAGATATGTCGGACCCATTGATACGAGAAATAGTAACGGGAAGCCTAACCTACAATAGCCTTTCTGTACGCCCAGGAAAGGTTTTGCCTGCAGTTAGAGGAGACCACTCTGATACCACAGAAGCAAGAACCATTCCAGAATTTTTCTCTCCTGTTTTTCGTGCATCTCAAAACGATATGGAGTCCATATTTGGTAAAGAAGATGAAAACAACTTCTTTATAGGACATCCATTAGATATGGATACCAAAATCTGCGTAGACCCTAGACAATTGATCAAACGATCATGCGGAGTTTTCGGAAGAAGTGGGACAGGAAAGACATTTCTTGCTCGGCTACTAATGATCGGGGTGCTCCAGCACACAGAGGCCGCTAGCTTAATATTCGACATGCACAATGAATATGGTGAAAGCGGCCAAGACAACGATAGAGGAGGTGCCGTCAGCGGCTTAAAGACCCTTTTCCCAGGCCAAGTATCAATATTTACTTTAGATGAAAATTCCTCGAAACTCCGCAAAGCCAGATACGACGAAGTCGTCAGAATTGGTTATAGCGATATAGAACCAGAAGATATAGAATCTTTGACCCAGACACTTAACCTATCAGATGTAGCTGCCTCGATTCCCTTTACACTTAAAACTCTATATGGGGACAACTGGTTCAAACGACTAGTTGAGACAGATGGGCAAGGAGCCCTAAATGATCTCGCATCCGACGTTCAGGTTCAACCTCAGGCTATGAGGGCCCTAAGAAATCGGCTACTAAGATTAACTCGTTTCGATTTCCTCGATGAAAATCCTCAATATAATTCCCTGAATCGGCTCTTAGATAAATTGAAGGATGGCATGCATGTAGTACTAGAATTCGGACGCCATGGAAACGACCTTACGGCCTATATTTTAGTGGCAAATCTGCTTACACGACGTCTCCACAATAAATACCGAGAACTCACCGAGGAGTCCGATGCTGAAAGAGGCACTGGCCCAAAACCTTTAGTAATTTGCATAGAGGAAGCACATAGGTTTCTGGCTCCTGGTATAGCCTCTCAGACCATTTTTGGACAAATAGCCCGAGAAGACCGAAAGTTTAACATTACACTTATGGTTATAGATCAACGCCCCTCGGGAATAGACTCTGAAATCATGAGCCAGATAGCTACACGAATATCGTGTTTATTAAACGATGAGAGGGATGTAGATGCTGTCCTATCGGGTAGCCCAAATAGCCGGGAACTTAAATCTGTACTTTCCAGACTGAATGCTAAACAGGAAGCCCTGTTTTTTGGGGACGCCATCCCTATGCCTATTCTGATTCGAACCCGGCCTTACGGTGATGATGAACATTATAAGGACCTTACATCACCATCTTGGAAAACCGGTGGCCAGAATACCGATTCCGACAAAGACTCAAGGAGGGACCTTGATGCTTTGTTTGGTAACAGCTAATAAATTAGGACTATCCGAAGATCAGATGCAAACAAAGCATCAAGGTATTTGATCTCTTATCCCCTTTAAAATGTCTATGTTTTTCCGATCGGGTCCATTCCCCTCAAAGCCAGGAACTTCCAAGAAAAAAGGAACCTCACGGAAAGCATCATAACTCATAATATTTTCGAATCCCTGTTTTCCAATATATCCTTCGCCTATATTTTCATGGCGATCTACACCAGCCCCAAGCTCGTATTTGGAATCGTTGGCATGTATGGCGACTAGTCTTTCTAGGCCAATTTCTCGGTCAAACTCCTCCATAGCTCGTTCTAGCCCAGTTTTAGAACTAATATCATACCCTGCTGCAAAAGTATGTTGGGTATCCAAACAAACCTTAACCCTTGGACTACCAACTCTATTTATTATTCTACCGATCTCACTAAACTTAGACCCTATATGATGCCCCATGCCAGCAGTATTCTCTATGGTCAACCATGGGCCATTTGGCGAATCCTCTAAAACCGATAAAATGCTGTTCACCGTTTGATCTAAAATAGCATCAAACCCAACTCCTTTGTGGCTCCCGGGATGAAAAATGATCCCTTCTGCTTCGATTCCCGCCGCCAATTCCATATAGTTAACTAATGAGCCTATACCTTTATCAACTTTTACGGGATCCGGGTTGCCTAAATTGATAAGATATATACAATGGAGAAAAATAGGACCAATACCTGTCTTCTTAGCCCTGGATTTAAAGACATCTAATTTTTCAACAGGGACCTTTTTAAATAACCAACTTTGGGGAGAGGACCCAAAAATTTGAATAGTCTCACAGCCCATTTCTATCCCCCTATCTACCGCATTTTCAATCCCCCCAGAGGTTGAAACATGTGCTCCTATTTTCATTTAACCCTCTCCAATACTAGATTCACCAATGATTATCGAACATCTCGTGAACACCAGCAAGGCTCCAATCCAACGTTATGAAAGCCCTGTTCTTAGAATCACCAGGTCAATACCCAAGGTTTGATGTTAAAGAAATTCCATTACCTAAGCTTAAATCCGATGAAGTTTTGATTAAAGTGCAGGCTTGTGGATTTTGCTATCACGACCGCCTAATAATCTCAGGTCAACTCAGAAGAGGTGTAACCTTC